>JAUSMA010000065.1 GCA_030645475.1 Nitrospirota bacterium | reverse complement strand
CGTCGTTCGTATCTCGTCCAAAGAAAAGAGCATATGGCGTATAGCCAATAGCGTATGGTCAGAAATGGAGAGTGGGCGTCTTTGCTACCAGCTATAAGCCACTAGCCATACGCTCTTATCCTCAACGAGATACGCTTCACGCGTCCTGTCCTGTCCCCGCTCACTCACCCTCGCGCGCTGAGAAACTCCACGGAGTTCGGCATTCTGGACGCGGCATACCCGTTCACAGCTCGCCCACCGGTACTCATATGCGCCAAGGTCTCTTGTGTCCGGCCGATCCACCGCTGAATCTGCTCGCGATTTTGCTCGGCATGGACCAAGGCCTGCCGCATCACATCGGCGAGACTTTCCCAAGCCTTGTCTTCACCCGGCAACATGGGCCGCCCCGCGAGTTGAGCGGACACCTGAGCCAACCGAATCAACGCCTGGTCGATCGCCCGGACAGACACTTCCAGGCTCTCCAGGTCTTGGCTGGCAATCGACGCCTCACTCTGTTCTAACTGCCCGATAAACGCCCGGTACTGCGCTTCGAGTCCCTGCAACGAAATCATCGTGTCCTCATCATGGCGTCGTAGGTTACTGACAATAAACCCGGTTCCTAATTCCGAGTTTCAGGTTTCGGAGCTCGAATCAAAAAAACTCGAAACGTCCTATCCCTTCAGGCTTTGAGTGCCAGCCTGGGAGCGGTGTCTGGCTGCGCGTAAGCCGAGAGACCGGCCGGCATGACGGGAGGAGGCGGTGCGCCTGCTCCGGCATCGATGATCGTCTTCACTTGAACGGCTACCTGCCTCCATGAGCTATTGAGATCGGTCAACAGGGTACGGACCCGTTCCAGCGGTTGTGCCTGTTTCGCCAGATGTCCCTTGACCAACTCCTCGTGCATATGGAGGTAGAGTCGGTCCAGGTTCCGTGCGATCTCGCCCCCCTCTTCGAGATTGAGCGACTTGCGCAGTTCGCCGATGATGGCCAAGGCTCGATAGAGGGCAATACCCGAGGCCAGGGTATTCTGCTTCTCGATCTCCTGTAAGGCCTGCCCGATCCGATAAATCGCGCCCTCATACAGCAGCACGATGATCTGCGCCGGATCGGACTGGGTCACATTGCCGGCCATATACATCGCAATGGCATTGGGGTTATTCGATACGCTCACAAGTATCCTCCATCAGGATTTGAACGGTTCATGTTACCCCCCGATTTTTGGCAGATTATCGAGTTGATTCGTCAAATAATTGCTGGTCGCTTTAAATTTGCTGAGCAGCGACTCCAATCGAACGAGTTGGTCGCGGAACCGCTCCCCCTCTTGATCGATACGGGCATTAAACTTTTCAATGTCCTTCTTGAGCCGATCCACGGTGCCTTGCAGCCCCTTGGATTTTGACGTCAGGATGCCGACGGTCGGATCGGTATAGGAAGCCAGAGATGACACGAGCTGGTCCCCGACGCCCCGCGTGACGGCAATGGTGCCGAACAGCCCGGTCGACGTGCTTTCCGTGCTGATCGACAGACCGTCTTCCCCAAATCGCGAGTTGCTTTTCAGCACATTCCCACGGCCTGTTGCCGAATGGTCGTTAATCGTGCCTGCAATATCGGCTCCCTGCGCCGTCCGTCCGACTGAGCCGATGCCCGTTTGTGTGACGCCGGCTTGATCGGACACGACCGTAAAACGGACGTCCGACCCATAGTCTTTCGACGTGATTTTGAGCCGTCCTCCGTCGTTTGAAGCCGACAGGCCCACATGATTCGTCGCAAATGCGCTATTTAACGTGTTGACGATATCGTTAATTCTCTGGCCTGCGCTCAGTGAGACGGTGAAAGATGTCGTCGTGGGAATCGCTGCGCTGTAGTCGCCGCTATAGCTAAAACTCAAGGCTTCGGCGCTCGTCAATCCGGTCGATGACAGGTCCTGAACCGTCACATCCGTGGAGCCTCCAAGAATGGCTTTCTGTGGCGCCGTCGTAATGTTCAGCCCATAACGCCCGGCTGACGTCGTGGCACTCAGGCCGACGAAGGTCACGGCACTATTGCTCGGCGTGCCCATGCCGAGGAACAGCCTCCGTACACCCTCCGGATCTGAGCTGATGGCCGTGGACAATGCGCCTTCATCCACCGAGAGCACACCGGTCTTGCTATTCGACGTAATGCCGATCTGAGACAGATTGGCCTTCCCCGTGGTGAGGCCTGGAATCTGGCCACTGATGATATCCTTCAATTTCTTTTGAATCGCACGCAGGGTCGGATCTCCGAGCAAGGCACTGGGCTGAGTGCTATTGGCATTGAAATTGAGCTGCTCATTGAGAAACGTATTGAATTCGTTATAGGCCGTCACAAAATTCTTAATCTTCTCCGTGGCGCCGGATGCGTTGGACGAGACCGAGAGGATCACACCGTTCGTGGCATCCGCTTGCAGCAGATTCAACGTCACGCCTTGAATGATATCCGTGACGAGGTTGCTCGATTTCGTGTATGTGGTGCCGTCCACAACCACCACGGCATCTTGCCCTGCTTGAAGTGTCGGCGCGAACACATCCACAGAAAACCTGTCGCCGGCGACTAGCGTGCCCGTCGCCCCGAAGTCGATCTGGACACCTTCGTTCGTGGTGCCGGAACCGTCGATCGCCGCGGCAACCGTAGCCGCCGTAATCCCGCCTCCGGAGGTGTCGGTGCCGGCTGTCGCGCTATAGGCCGCGCCCCCGTACCCCAAGTAGGTCAGACCCCCATCGATGGAATACTTGTACGTAGCGACGCCAGGCGCCCCGCCGGCGACAGCCTGAATGAGAAAGGTCTTGTTCGTCGAGCCCGTATAATTATTGCCGGCATTCGAGGTAATCGTGCCGGCAAAACTATTTCCAGTAAAGGCATACGCGGCCTCAACCTTCTTGTTCGTGAAATCCAACGTCGTATCGTTATTCGTGATGGTGATGCTGTTCGAGGCGCCATTCTCATTGGTGGCGAGAATGAGCCGATAGGGATTGGAGCCTGTTCCGTCGTTGATGATAGAGGCCGTGACACTGCCGCCCTTTGCATTGATCGCATCGCGCAGAGACTGTAGCGTCGTACTGGCGGATACAGCCACGCTATATTCTGTTCCAGCCGTACCGACCTTGAACCTGAAGGTCCCGTCGGCGCTCGCCACGGACGACGCGTTCTGGTCGACGAATCCATTGGCTGCCAGCTTGCCTGCCTGGGCTAATTGCTTGACCGCTACGGCATAGGTCCCCTTCGTTGCCGTGCTGTTGGCGGTCGCCGTCAAGAGGGAGACACCCGCCGTCGTCTTCCCGACCGCCACGGTATTCACATTGAAATTTGCCGGATTGTTGACGGAACTGGCCACGGCCAACAGAGTGGAGAGCTTCGTGCTGACGCTCGCCACCGCAGTGATTTCTTTCTGGTAGCCAGCCTGCCTGGTCTTCAAGAGTTCAACGGGACGCCGCTGGGAGTCTTGCACTTGCTGGATGAGTTGCTCGTAATTGATTCCGGAAGATAGGCCGGATGAGGTAATACCCATATGTCTGCTCCCCTCTCCCTATCTTTATCGGTAGGGAGCGAAGAAACTTAAGGGATTAGCAACCACGCGAGACAGGCGAAGGTTTGAGTTCCGAAGATCGAGGTTTTGGAACGTCGATGGCCGACACATCTGAGGCAACAATTGCCTACCCAGCAGGATGCTCACAACGTTCGTCAGCAAGGCCGCGAAGCAAACGATGAACGATGGACCTACGAAGTCCTGGCTTTTACGTTCAGCACTCAGCGTTCATCGCTCGACGTTGTGTTCTGGGGCACGTTGTGGATTTCGATGAGCCTACCTGCCAGCACGAAGCCGCTTCGGCGAAGGCAGGGAACGAAGCGGACGGACGTTTTCAGCATCCTGATTACACGACCCGATCAATCCTCGGCCCGATCAGGCTTCTGATCACATCGGACGCGGCACGCATCTCTTTGGCTGGAATTTCTCGAATCACCGCTCTGGTTTGCGGATCGACGACGAAGGCCGTGATTTCCTGCGTTTCGGTATTCACGCGGAACTGGAAATCGTACGATGGCGACGCGACCACCGGCGCCTGCTTCGTGACCGGCGGGGTCTTCGCCTCCGGGACATTGGCGCGCTCGACCGGACGAGGCTGAATCGCGCCAGGGACATTTCCATCGATTTTTTCAACCATGGTGATACCTCATAGTGCAGCAGAACGGAGGCGCGGGCCAGTGAGCCCGCGCCTCCTCCCTCTGTGGCGTGCTACTTCAGAAGCTGTAGCGCAATCTGCGAGGTGCTGTTCGCCTGCGACAGAATCGCCGTACCGGCCTGCACCAGGATCTGGTTTCGCGTGAATTGCGCCGTTTCGTAGGCGAAGTCCGCGTCCTTGATCCGGGCCGCCGCTGCTTCCTGATTCTCAGCGGACACCGTCAGGGCCTGTGTCGTCAGCTCCAACCGGCTCGTCAAGGCTCCAACGTCGGACCGCACCTTGCTGATCTGCGCAAGGGCCGCGTCGAGAGACAGAATCGCCGTATTGGCGCCGTCTTGTGTCGTGATGTCCAACACAGCCAACGAATTGGTGAGGTTCGTCGTGTAGGGCACACCCGTAGTGGCTGCGCCGAAGTCCGTGGTTCTCCCGGAGAAACTGACATCAGCCTGCGACGTCAACCTGACGGCGCCACGATACTGATTGACGCCCTGGCTCGCACCGGTAATGGTGGTTGCATTGGCGCTCCCCGAGAATACCGAGATATTTCTCCCGTCTGCGGCTGACAGGACTAATCCCCCCGAGCTATTCACGGCCGCGGTCACCCCTGTAGAGGCCGTCTTGGCGTTAATCGCCGCCCGCAAGACGCCCGTGCTATCGCCGGCTGCAACATTAGCCGTCGCATCGATTGCGAAACCGTTGACGAAGAGCTCATTAGCCGCAAGTGTGCCGGCACCAACGGTTGTGGTTTGGGAAAACGAGTTCGTAATGGCTACCCCAGCCACTCCGGTCTTCCCCCTCACATTATTGATGGCCGCCGCCTTGGCAATCGCGCCGGATTGGCCGTTATAATTGCTGACCTCGCTCGCGGCAGTGCCTGACCCCACCGCCTGGCTCGCTAAACCGACACTGCTCAACTGCGACCCGGCTGACGTGGCATTGAGGTACGACAACTTGAGATCGGTCCCTTTGGTGGCGACCAATGCGTACGTGGACCCGTCGGTGTTCTGCCGTGCCGTGACATTCGTGATCCCGGCTGCATTGATCTTGGCCACGAATGCCGATACGAACTGGCTGTTCGTCGTATACGCCGCGCTGCTTCCTGAGTGGATGGACGTGCCGCTCACGTTGGCTAGGCTGGTGATCGCCGTCCCGTTGATGTAGAGGCTTCCGACGCCCGTCGCCAGCTGGACGGCGATGTTGTTGCTGGTCGCCGAGGTTCCTCCGCCTGCCGCCACGCTGGCCGACGCGGTTGCTCCGGATGCTCCGACCGTACCATCGCCTAACTGGAGGGTACCGCCGGTCTGGTTGTAAAACAGCTCCAGCACTGAGACTTGATCGTCCGTGGCCGTGGTCGCTCCAACCAACTGACCGTTGATATTAAATTCGCCCGCTGTGATGGCGCCGTAACCACTCTGTTCACTCGCACCGGCTGACCCGATCCCATTTTCAATGTTCACGGAAAAAGCCGCAAACTTTCCGAGCTGGGCTGCGCGCACGTCACCCAACGAGAAGGAGATCGTTTGGTCGGCGTTGGCGCCGACCTGAATCTTGCCGGATGAAAACGAACCGTCCAGCAAGGATGCACCGTTGAACTCTGTCGTACCGGCCAACCGATTTAATTCCGCAACCAGCAAGGCAGACTCACCGTGCAAGGTTGAACGATCGGACGCCGTATTGGTATCGCTGGCTGCTTGCACGGCCAACTCACGCAACCGGCCGATGATGTTGGTCGCGACATTGAATGCGCCTTCCGCCGTGTTGACCAGGGATCCGGCATCGCCGGCATTCCGCACAGCCACACGCAGGCCTCGGGACTGAAAGCTCAGCTTGGTCGCAATCGACAATCCGGCTGCGTCGTCCGCTGAACGGTTGACTCGAAGACCGGATGACAGACGCTCCAACGACTTGGCCAACAAGTCGTTGCTGTGGCCCAAATTACGTTGCGCGGTCAAACTGGGGATGTTGGTATTGACTGTTAACGCCATTGGAAATTCCTCCGTGACCGATACAGAACTGGAACATTAAAACGCCGCAACATCCATGTCGTCGGCCTGATGTGTGTCATCTCATTGCACCGGGACCTTTTCGCGACTTGCCTCCTTTCCCTGTGTTCATGAGTTTGCATGGACTGTGTATCGGACAGTGTCCGGACGAACTTTAGAGGCGGACGGTCCTAGTGCAAGACAGTGCCGGTTGGTGGCGGTTGGTGCAGATTATTAGCCCGCGCGGAACGGGCGGGAAGAGCGCGACGGGCGAGAGTTCGAAATTGAGGTTCGAAGTTCGAGGTTATCGGAACAACGAATCCTAAACTTCGAATTGCGCTGCTCTCGCCAGACCCGCTTTTCTCGCATTTCACGCTTCACGGCAGGCTGCTCAAAACGTTCGTCCAGCAAGGCCGCAGGCGAAGCGAAACCGGAGGCGTACCCTCAGGGGTACGTTGAGGATTTCGATGAGCCGAGAACGATGCTGGCGGACGTTTTCAGCAGCCTGGAAGGTTGAGGAGATTGGCGGCCAAATACCGTGGAGAATCAAGAGCGGGATCGAAACTATAGAACACCACCAGGGTCCGATGGCGGTCGAGGTCGAGAAACGCCGGATAACCGGCTTCGAATTCATGTTGATATGAATAACCTTGGGGATCGTCGAGCAATCGATGTTCAGTCCATGTCGCGCCGAAATCTTCGCTCAGGCTCATACCGACGCCAGGTGCCGCAAGCCCTTGAGGGTTTCCCATATAGTTTCGGTACCCGAGTAGTAGCAGGCCGGATTCCGTCAGATGGAGCGAGGGAGAGGTTCCCCATAGAGACATCGGCTGAGGCGCAGACCAGCTATGGCCACCATCTGAGGACAGACACTGGAATAGTTGTCGTACATCCGGTCCCACTCCCTGCTGGCGCAGAACGGCCAGGATAGGCCCATCAGGCAACTCCATCAACGTTGCTTCGTTAAATCCGGCACAATGCACCACCTCATCCTGAGGGGATGGTATCCTCGTATAAGGGTCATACCCGATAGTGACATGTTCACCCCATGTCTGGCCGCCGTCTCGCGAACGAACCAGGCCAGTCCGCCAAGGTTCATCGGATTGCCGTTTCCCCCAAATCGGGCAGAGAAGAGCCCCATTTCTCAGCTCGATAATTTTCCCATAGGCAAAGGGCTCGATCACATCTGTATGGATCGGAATTGGATCGGACCATGTGGACCCATGGTCATGCGAACGCAATATCAATAGATCGGCTTCATGTTGATCCCACTTGCGCGTAATCTTGGTGTCGCAGCAGGGATAAAGTACCGTGCCATTCCTGAGCGTGGTCAGACCGACTGAGAGGTTGATACAGCCGTCCGGTCTCTGGGACCGCACGATTGAAATTGGCCTGTCCCACGTCCGGCCTTCGTCCGTGGAGCGAAGCAAAAACGCCTCTCCGCCAGGCTGACAATCGAATTGGGTGCAGAAGCTGACAAGCAAGTCCCCGTTGGCGGCACGAGTGAGGCCCGGAAACAAGGCCTCATCTTGAAGGCCTTTGTACACGACGAATCTATCAGTGATGGCGAGAAACATGGGGCGAAGGGCGAGAGCCTTCTGGCTATCCCCCTCACCTTTCGCTTCAAGCCTCTTGCCCATCTTCATTGTGTCGTCGCCAACGAAACTTGGCGCTGATAGAGGGCCGCAATCTGCAACATTAAATCTGTCCGATTGGGCACCAAGCGGAGCATGTTCTCATAACAAAGTCCCGCTTCCATGTTGGCTCCACGCTTGAGATAGAGACGCGCCAGCTTCTCAAAGGCGTCGAGATCGTCCTTTTCCAATCGACAGGCCTCTTGGAGGAATGCTTCGGCTTGTTCCTCAGACCCTTGTTCCAACGCCAAGTCCCCCATCGCCTTGTACAGATCGGCTCGTGAGGGATCGAGCGCCAGCGCCTGCTCCCAGGCTTCAACCGCGCCGTCCCGCTGCTCCAGCTTCAGTTTGGCATGGCCGAGCTTCGCATAGGTTTCCGCAGTGGGATGCTGCAGAGCCGCTCGAGCCAAGATGGAAACCGCCTTGGCGTAATCCTTCGTCCTGTAA
Organism: Nitrospirota bacterium; assembly: GCA_030645475.1. Taxonomy (NCBI): domain Bacteria; kingdom Pseudomonadati; phylum Nitrospirota; species Nitrospirota bacterium. Next base: position 146,141 of record JAUSMA010000065.1, on the reverse strand, counting down.
TAAAACCACCCGGCTTCTTCGAGGGATTCTGTCGGAACCTTTCCTGCGAACTCTTCTTTCAACCGAGCCGTGCGGGTCTCCCAGGCCTGGTGCTTTGCCTGTGCCTCTTGCACCAATTCTTCAAGCTTCCGATCGGATCGCGTGAGGCTTCTCAACCGCACCAATACGTCCAGGGCTTCACTGGTCCGATTGGCGGCCAGAAACAACGAGGCGGCAAACTTTAACGCCGGCACATGATCGGGTTTACGCGCCAACGCCTTCTGCACGGCCTGGAGCGCCTCATGCCCATATTCGATTTTTCCGTATGCGAGACCATACTGATACCAATCCTCCGCTGTCGCGTCGGCCCCCAGCGGCTTGAGTTCCAGCTCACGAGCCCGCTTCAGCTTATGGATCAGTCGATCCAACGGTGCCTTCAGAAGGCCTGCGGCTCTGGTCACGCTGGGATAGTACACTTCAGCCCGCGTAATCTGTTGCGTGATCTTTTCATCGACATCTTCGATTTCATCGATTTCCGCAATGGCATGCTGCACCATGTAGAGTTCCAAGGCATAGTTCTGTTCACCCAAGAGGTATAACACACGGCCGTGACGATCCATTTCCTGCGTGAGCGTTTCGGCGGCCATCGACAACTTGCCGAATTCCTCATCGTTCATCTGTCCCTTGTCGATTCGCTTCCGAAGCTTGCGCACCACACCGAGGATCTCCTTGCACTCCTTCTGTATCGAGCCGAGTTCCCCGCTCACGCCATCCATCTCTCCCAGTAGCGCGTCCATCCTGACCGGGTCTTCCTGTTCGCTCTGATGGCGCAGCATCCCCTTGATGTCGATCTTCGGCACCGCGCAATACTCGTCTATGACATCCCGAAGCCGCATCACTCGCGCGCCGGCTTTCTTTGCCCCGGCTTCCGTCGCGTCGATGATTAAGGCTTGTGTGTCCTTGAACGCCTTTTCGAAATGATGAATCGCATGTTTAAATGAGCCCATCGTACCCACCGGCTCCCCGAAGATGTCCTCAACGGTGTCCCAGTCCTCGGTACTGACTTTCCACAACGACAGATCGGCCGCATGGATCTGATTCTTGGGAAACGCCAAATCCTGTCCAATGAGTGTGATGGGATCGCAACCCATCAGCCGAGCGAGGTGGAAGGAGAGATGGGCGACCGTCGTCCCGGACGCGATGTCGCCCTTGTCGTCAACATATTGCAAGAGCCAGTCTGGGATGCGGTTCGGAACATGAGATTGCGTAAAACGAGGGCCATGGAACGCCCTGATGCTTTCGTAATATCCCCCGCAGTGATAGACCAGGGAAATTTCAGGATCGATCGGAACGTCTTTGAACTTCTCGAAATTGATCTGGTTGAAGTCGATGGTGGTCACGATATCCGGCTTGATCCCAAGAGGCAACAGCAGGCGCAGAGCCGTATCGACGGCAATGATGACGGCCCGCCCATCCAGTTCACGAAGGAGATGGATGTTTTTCTCCAGCGAAGGCCCCGCCGAGACCAAAATAGCCGGACGACCCTGAAACAGGTTTTCCAAACGTTTGACTCCGGCCGATCGAATGACCTCTGGAAAATTCATTAAAAAGTTTTCCATGAGCCGTTGACCGGCCTTTATGGTTGTATTGCGATTCAGGATGATGGCACGGGACTCTTTCTGCGCGATGTCCTTGAGACGTTCATAGGCCTCTGGCTGGAGTCGCATCGACGGTCCGTAGCAAATGACGTCCACCTTTGCGGTCATAAACTTCACGGCGAGCAGCTGGATCCATCTTTCCAGTCCGATTTCGTGACCGGTGAGGATCCGTACGAAGTCGGAACGCAAGACTTCGGTGAGATCCACATGAGTGAGCGCTGTCTTCAGAATAGCCGGGTCAGCCTCACAGATCACCACGGGATGTTTCTTCTCCAACTTCTTTGCCAGTTCAATCGCGAGATATCCCAGGCCGAATCCCAACAAAATAGAGGCATTCTCTCCTTTCATCTCTTGTTTCTCGGCCGAGCGTCTCGCGCTGTTGATCGGGTCTTCCATATTGTGGAGCAACACGCGTTCTCCTGATGGCGACGTGACCCAGGCCGTTAACACTCCCGGTTGCTTCGAGGGAACGACCTCGATGTGACTGCAATCAACCTGCTCGGTCATCATGGCGGCCACTTCTGGATTGCGCATCAGGAGGATGGCAAGGTTTTGTTCAAAGAAGCTCATGAGGGGGTCCTTTCGATAAGGCTATGGAAACGACTCCGGTGTTCAGGCTGAAGGCTGAAGACTACAAACCTTCAGCCTATCTACCTTGATCAGACAAGCTAGGCTGTCAGCGCCGCACGATAGGGACTAGGACGCCGAACTCTTTCGGGAAACACTTCTTGCAACATTAGAAGAATCGACCGACGCCCCAGCGGCAAATCGCGCCGGGAGTCGTATCCTGCCGTCGGTGCCGGTTGGGCACCTTCATAGGTGCGGCGCATCAGGCCTCGATGGGGGATTTCGATGTGCGGCGGGATGATGAACATCTCGTCGACTTCCAAGGCGATAGACGATTCGTCTTCCGTCATGAGTAGTTCGTACATCTTTTCGCCAGGCCTAATCCCCACAATCTTTCGTTCGACGGCCGTGGGATCGATGCCCTGATCCGGCGAAAAATGCTGAATGACCGCCTCCGCCAGGTCCCCCATGCGCAACACCGGCATCTTCAAGATGAAGATCTCCCCTCCGACCATGCGGTTCATCGCCTTGAAAACCAGACTCACGGCTTGCGGAATCGACAAGAAGAATCGGGTCATATCCGGATCGGTAATCGTCATCGGCTGACCCTTGACGATCTGATCGATCCAGGCCGGCACGACGGAGCCCCGGGAGCCCAACACGTTGCCGAACCGGACACAGGCGAACTTGGTCCCGCTGACCCCGGCATAGTGGTGCGCGCTCGTGAACAGTTTTTCCGCCAGTAATTTGGTCGCGCCCATCACGTTCATCGGATTCACGGCCTTGTCCGTGCTGATCGCAATGACCTGTTTCACTTTGTTCGTAATGGCGGCGTTGATGACGTTCTGCGCGCCGATGACGTTCGACTCGATGGCTTCGAAGGCGTTGAACTCACAGAGGGGCACATGTTTCATCGCGGCGACGTGAAAGATGACGTCGGCTTCAACCGACGCGCGGTTCAATCGTTCGGGGTCCCGCACATCTCCGATGAAGCAGACGAGGTTCGGCAAACGCCCCAGTTCCTGAATCAACTGATATTGCATGTGCTCGCTACGGGACAGCACCCGGACCATCTTGGGATCGTAGGTGAGCAGTTGTCGAACGATCTCGGACCCGATGGAGCCGGTGCCGCCGGTCACAAGGATCGTCTTGCCTTCAATAAACTGCCTCATGCCGCCACCTCATGATGAATGGCATGCGTCTGGGAGCGCAGGATCTCGCGTAATCCCTCATCCAATGTGGTCGTGGCACGCCAGGACAGGACGGATAGGGCCCGATCGATCGTCACAGTATTGCGCCGTTCACCGCCTGTATGTTCCGGGCAATATTGCCCGATCGCGGGAAGCTCCAGCACTTCCTCAATCTGGCGCAAGAGCGTGATCACGCTGGTGGGAACGCCTGATCCTATGTTGACGCGGTCGACCCAGTCAGGCGTCGTCAGGGCCTTCGTAAACGCCGCGGCCACGTCCTTCACATAAACAAAGTCTCTGGTTTGCGCTCCATCGGCATCGATGGAAATGCGTTGCCGGCTGCGGATGCAGTTCAATAGATAGGGAATCAATCCCTTGGTCTGAGCCGGGCCATAGACGTTCGACAGTCTGAAACACATCACCTCGGTCGTCGGACTGAGCAGCGAGCAGATGATATCTTCCGCTGCGCATTTCATAGTGGCGTAGGGCGAGAAGGGATGACAGGGGCTCTCTTCCGTGGCATTCAGTACATCGCCATAGACGAGCGCGGAGGAGGCATGGATCACGCGCGGAACGCGCTGCCGAAGGCAGGCCTGCGCCAGATTGAGAGTCCCTCTCACGTTGACGTCCAGGTACCGATCCACCGGACCTTCGACTTGGCCGGTCAGATTGATCATCACCTCACAGCCATGCAAGAGACGATCGAGCGCTGCGGGGTCGAAGATGTCCCCTTGTATCGGCTCGACATGTTGAAGCCCCCTCAACCAAGAGGGCTGTGTGCGATGCACAAGTACTCTGGCCGGCTGCGCGGGCAGCGCTTCAAGCACATGCCTGCCGATAAATCCGGTCCCGCCGATCACCGCGATAGTCTGGTTCGCCATCGTAAAACCTTTTCTGAATGAGGTTATCCAGCGATACGGTCTTCAAAATACGAACGATGCGTTCTGCCGAATGGCCATCGCCATAGGGATTCACCCGTTCCGCGACTTTCGCCTTGAAGGCTTCGTCGTAGAGGGCCACATCCAGCGCTTGTTTAATGGCATCGCGGTCATTACCCGCATCCAGGACGTTACAGGGCCGTTCACGCCCCTGCTGCCTGCTGCCGATATTCACGGTCGGCACACCCAGGCTTGCGGTTTCGTGGATCCCGCTGCTGGAGTTGCCAACGAGCGCTGCGGCATACCGTACAAGGTTGACGAACCCTTCAGGAGGCAGACTACGCACGACGGCGATGCGGCTCTGCTTGATGTACTGGATGATCTGTTGTGCGCCGGCATCGTTATTCGGATAGATGAGCACGCCTTGGATCCGCATCTCTTGCACGGCAGCCAGGGTCTCCTGGATTTGCTCTCCCGCCTGCATGACTTCCGTCGTGACCGGATGCTGCAGGATGACGACATAGGGCTGTTCCGGATCGAGCCCATGTGCCGCCAGGACCTCGGACTTGGAGACGACGGGCGTGTGCAGCACCACATCCAATGAAGGACAGCCGACGACGAAGACAGATTTCGGATGTTCCCCCATACGGATCAAGCGCTGGGCCGCGTCTTCCGTGGCGGGAAAGTGCAAATGGGCGAATTTCGACATCGCATGGCGAAGCGATTCGTCGATGCTGCCCGTGACCTCTCCGCCTTGAATATGGGCCACCGGGATGTTCATGTGAGCGCCGGCCACGGTCGCGGCGAAATTAGCCCCGATATCGAATCCCGACAGAATGATGTCCGGGCGAAGACGCTCGAACAGATCGACCAACCCGGGAAGCACCCGACCGATAGCCCTGGTCATCTCTGCACCGGTATCCGGCGCCTGATCCAGAAACATCGGGATCGTCGCTTCAATGGTAAAGCCGTCCCGCTTGATTACGTCGATATCGCGTCCATGCTCCGCCATCAGGGAAATGCCGGTCACGATGAGCTTGTAATCGAGATCGGGGTCCTCCCGGATCAACTCAAGAATCGGCTTGAACCGGCTATAGTCCGCTCGTCGTTCCGTAACAATCGCAATGGTACGCATAGAGATGCTCCCTCCAAACTCGCTCACTATCATGTTCGTGATGGGGACTGATTGATCTTCCACTGCGCGCGTCCAACGAGGCCCTTCCGAGGGCGCGCGTTGCGCGAGCACAGAAGATCATCAGTCTCCATCACGCTACTTCGCTCCACTTGATCTGGTGATCAGGCTGCATCGACACCTTGGCGACCCGTCCGAGCAGCTTCTTGTATTCCCGGGCGGGAATCTCGCCGTCGGCCGGACGTTTCACCCAGAGATTGTCATCGGTGAACCGGTCCCCCGCTGCGACTGGTTTGATGACGACGACAGAGGCACGGGCGAATCCCAGCACCGGCCGCTCCTTGCCCAAGATGGCTTTCTCTGAGCCAAGAGCCTGATAGATGGCGTCCGCGCCCTTCACGAGTTCTCTCAGTTCGTGCGGTTCGAGGGAGAGGCCCTGATCCGGTCCCGGCAACTGACGGCTGGTCGTGAAATGTTTCTCCAGCACACAAGCGCCTTTCGCCACCGCGCCGAGCGCGGTGTAGATACCGACCGAATGATCGGAGAGGCCGACCGGCACGCCGAATCGTTCTCGCAACACCTGGATGGCCCCCAACTTCACATCCGCATAGGCCGTCGGATAGGTGGAGGTACATTGCAACAAGATCAACGGCACGTCGTAGCGTTCGATGAGATTCACCGTCTCTGCAATCTCATCCAACTCGGTCATGCCGGTCGAAACGATCATCGGCAGCCCCTTCTTCGCGACATGTTCGATGAGCGGAAGATTCGTGATCTCGCCTGAGCCGATTTTGTAGGCCGGAATCCCCAATTCCTCCAGTTGATCGGCCGCTTCCCGTGAAAATGGAGTGGACAGGAACAGGATCCCCACCTCGTCGCAAAGCCGCTTCACCGCCCGCTCTTCTCCAGCAGTCAATTCGCACCGCTGGATGATGTCCCAGAGCGGTTCCTTGCTGATGGCGCCTGGCGTCATCTGCGTGTGAATCATCTCCTTGCCAGTGAGATGCGTTTGGAACTTGATGCAGTGCGCGCCGGCCTCTTTCGCCGCATGCACCATCTGCTTGGCCAGGTTCACGTCCCCGTTATGATTGATGCCGACTTCGGCAATGACGAACGGCGGCTGACCGTCGCCGATATCACGGCCACCGATTCTGATGCTCTGCAATTTCGGCCCACATACGGTTGTCATAGATGCCTCCTACGCTGCCGCGACCAGTTTCCGTTCCAGTTGCACGAGCTGTATCAGTGGCGAAGCGGTCTCGACTTTCGCCTTAGCTGCCAGCACTTCCTTGGCAAACTTGGGTTCGCCATGAATGGAGCGCCAGTATGCCTCGTACTCTTTGATTCGCTTGACGTCGTGCTGGAGCATCAATTCACGAAGCCCGAGTAATTCGACCGCATTGAAGTTGTGACAGATCACCGCTGTAATCTTCGTGGCATCCCCGACATCGAGGATGAAGGCCTCTAAGTTGCCGCCGTACTGTTCTAAAATCCGGTCCTTGTAGGTGTAGTACCACTCGGAACCAGGATAGGGCGTGGCAAAGAACGGCTTGACCATGATGCCGATCCGGTCCCAGAAGGCCATGTTGTCGTAGAGACTATCGAAGAACTCGTCGGGGAAGCCGACGATCTGGTTGGGAATCGGCCTGATGCCGGCTTCCATCGTAATCTTCAAACAGCGTTCATTCGTCTTGACCGTCGCACCCTTGCCGATCGTCTTGAGTACGCGGTCTGAAAATGATTCCAGCCCATAATCGAGATAGGTACAGCCAGCCTTGTGCATAGCCTGCAGCACTTCCGGATAGGCCAGCGTCGCATGGCTGGTCCCGCCCCAATGGACGCCGTCGCAGGTCTTGGGATCATGGGGTACGCCGTCCCTCACACAGGTCGGCTGGAGACCGGCCTTGATCCAGAGGTCGCAGATCTCGAAGAGCCACTTCTTTTTCGTCGACACATGCATGGTCATGAGGTTCTCGTCGAGGAACGAGACGAAATCGACGTTGAATCGGTCCTTCATATACTTCACTTGCCGGACTACGAACTCAGGGCTATGCCAGCGGATATTGCGGTCGTTGTTGAACACCACATCGCCGCCGTCCGGCTGCTCCTGATCCGTATATTTCATGTCGCCGGTCAGCCCAAGATGGAAGCAGAACTTGCAGATGAGAGAACAGCCGTAGGACATGTTGATGTCCAGCCGCCGCTTCGCCAGCATGGCTTCTTCCGACAAGAGAATGCAGGAGTTCTTGAAGTAGATGTCGAGCGGGAACAGTTCGTACATCGGGAACGGCAAGCTGTCGATATCTTGAAGGAGTGGACGTTCTTCGTTGAGCTTGATGTCGCCCTTCGTATTACGCCAGATAATGCCTTGGACGTCCGACCAATCGCTCGTCCGGTCCCGACCTTCGTCGATCTTCTTCAGGACCTCCGGGAAGGTGATCACGCCCTCCCCGACTCCGCCGATATCGACTTGAGGACAGAACTCCATGATGTCCCGCGGCATGGCGGTCAAAGCGCCGCCACCCATCATGATAAGCGCATCGGGCGCGTACTGCCTGGCGAACTGGACGCTCTTTTTCATGTATCCATAGGCCGTCGTGATGCCGCCGGTGGCAATGACGTCCCAGGCATCCGCTTTGATGGCATCAATCAGTTCCTCGTCGGTCGGCCGCCAACCGTTCGCGTCGAATACCTGGATCTCATGTCCTTCCCGATTCGCCACCGCGGCAATCAAAGCCAATCCATAGGGCACATGCCGGGGATCGTCTTCAGCTCGAATCACGGGATTGATAATCAGAACTTTAGCCATGTCTCTCTCCTTCGCTCTCGCCTTCAGCCTTCCGTTAGCTGACGGCGGATAGCTGACAGCTTCCCTGCTGTTCCTTGATGAACTGATCCAGCGCCATCCATTCGATGCCTTCGCCGATCAACGTGCCGCCTTCCGTACAGTTATAGGCAGTCCAACCAGATTGCTTCACCACATCCAGAAAGCATTGCCGATACCAGTAGTAGGTCGGGTCGGTGTACCAGGTTTCGTTGAGATACGGATTATGGATCTCGATGTAGGCTTCGCTCAGGCGATCTTCAGGATAGAACTTGATCAACTCATGGTAGTACTGGGTCTTGGACAGCGGCGTACCGGGGGCATAGCCGAGATCCATGCCGACGAAGGCCACGGGCGACTTCTCTAAAATGGCGTTGGCGAAAATCCAGGCAGAGGCCCCGCCGTTGCCACCGGTCACCATGCAGGGCATGCCGGTCAAATCATAGAGACGCCTGGTATGGCTGTTCGGCGCATCGTAGTCGTCGCAGATCGGATTCCACCAATAGAGCGGCATACCGGCTTCGCGGCAGCGGGCCACCACATTCGGCGCCACACAGGTCGCCATGATGACCTTGATCTTATGTCCATGCTCATTGACCAGCCGGATCAATTCATCGTTACGCTCCCGCTCTTTCGTGTTCAGCGCGGGATCCAGATCCTGCCGGCGGAAATAATCGTCGTCCGCCCGCTTGGCCAGATCCGGATCTCCGAACCAACGGATGATCCAGGTCGGGTGCGGGTCGACGCAGACGACATAATCGGGAATCACTCCGTTTCGGAGACAATGGCCCATCGCCCCATCGGCGACAACCAGCGTGCCGCGGTAGTTGAGTTGCTTGATCTTCTGGATGGTCTCGCGCCGATGCAGGCTCGGTCCTGCCGCCATACTGATCGCCGAGGTGCCCTTCTCAGGACTGGTCCGCGGTAAATCCAGAACCGTCTGTTTCATATAGGGCAGATTCTGCTTCGCATGGGCAAAGCCGATCTCTGCCGTCTTCTGAAACGTCGCTTGGGCGACCAGGTCCATGCAGGTTCGATCCAGACTACTTTTCATTGCCGGTCCCCTTGCTTGAGCTTGCCGCCTTGTCCCCTGTCCAGAGCACGTTCTTACCCTTCATGACGAAGGCGATGCTGCCGCCGAGTTTCCCCATGGCGCGGCGCTCGAACTCGGACACCTGAGCTTGATGCGCCCCTTCGGCCTTCTCACGTTCGGTCGCATCCGCTTGACCCGGCTTCGCGTGCTCTGCGGTCTGTCCCGGTACGGTATAGTTGCCGATCAATTTCGCCATGATTTAGGCCCTCACTTTCATCAGTTCGTTTGCCATTGCTTCTGCTGTCACAAAATCCACCGGTTCATCGATATCGACCGACCGCTCCCGCGACATGATCACCATCCCGCTATGGGGCCCGGTAATCAGATTCTGCTCCATCAAGACCGACCGTCTCGTCGCCCAGACCGCTCCATTCGGAATATAGAGCTTCGGGAGTTTTTGACTGATCCCGGCGTCGCCCTGGACCAGAGTGCCGGTGAATGGCACGGCCAGTACCCCGTTGAGGCGGTACATCCATTCAGGCCGTTCATGCACCTCGCAGACCGTCAACACCGTGTCCAAATCCGTCTCCAGCATCTTGGCGATACAGGCGTCGATATCCTCGCTCGTGCAGAACGGCGTGGTCGGCTGCATCGTCAAGGCGATCTGGACCTGGTAGCCCTGCGCCTCGACAAACTGCACGGCATGCTGCGTCACCAGTTCGGAGGCCACGTCTTCCGACAAATCGGCGGGCCGCATGAATGGGACCTCCGCCCCATACTCGCGCGCGATCCGCGCAATCTCCGGATGGTCCGTCGAGACGATCACACGATCGAGCAAACGGCTCTCGACCGCGGCCTCCACCATGTAGGAAATCAGCGGCCGCCCGGCAAGCATCTTGATGTTCTTCAGGGGAATACGCTTGGACCCTCCTCGCGCATGGATGACACCGATCACTCCCTGTGATTCGCTAGATCGTCGTTTCATGACTCTGCTCCTTCAGTTCGGGAATGGATTCGACCACTTTCTCAAACGCATGGATGATATCGTCCATGTCCGCGGTCGTCGCGGGAGGACGAACGACGAAGGTCCAGAGCGCCGATTGAGCACAGAGGTCTTCGGCGACGGGACAGAGCCCCTTGGCATAGGACACGGTCCCTTGATAGAGATGGCAGGTGAAGGGGCAGCCCTGTTTGCCATAGGCCATCCGCTCTTGGAACAACGGATTGTGATAGAGCGGCCTGGGATAACCGGACCCGGCAGGAATGCCTTCGGCCACGAGCGCCTGAATAAACCGTTGCCGGGGAATGCCGACCCGCCTCTCATCGTAGGTCATGCCGAACACGTGATAGACGTGATGGGTCTGCGACGGTTCGACCGGATACCGGAGGCCCGGCACAGACGGAAGCCGATCGAGCAGATAGCGGGACAAAATCCGCCGATGGTCGTTCAGGCCATCCAGCTTCTTCAACTGAACCAGCCCGATCGCCGCCTCGATTTCAGTCATCCGATAATTCCAACCGATCGTCTGCGCCAGATATTTGCGGGCCTCCCCGGCAATCACGGTCTCTCCATGGTTCCGTACCATGCGCGACTGTTCGGCCAATTCAGGATCGTTCGTGATGAGCATTCCGCCTTCGCCGGTCATCATGTTCTTGCTTTCCTGGAAGCTGAACACGGCGCAATCCCCCATGGTCCCGACCAGGCGGCCCTTGTACTTCGCCCCTGGCGCCTGCGCACAATCCTCGATCACTTTCAGCTTGTGCTTGCGCGCGATCGCCATGATCTGGTCCATCTCCGCCGGATGGCCGAGCAGATGCACGGGAATGACGGCTTTCGTGCGCGGCGTGATCGCCGCTTCGAACGAGCGGGGGTCCATGCAAAACGTAACCGGATCGACGTCGGCAAAAACGGGAATGGCATTGTGGTGCAACACGGCTGTGGCGGTGGCCGTAAAGGTGTAGGGAGGGACGATGACTTCGTCGCCTGGGCCGGCTCCGCAGGCAGCCACGGCGGCATGCAGACCGGATGTCGCCGAGTTGAAGGCGACGCCGAATGTCATCGCATGATAGGCCGCGAAGGCCGCCTCGAAGGCTTGCACCCGTTCACCGCCCAAGAATCCCTGCCGGCTGGCAGAGAAACTCGACAGGTGTCCAGAATCCATGACCTCCATCACCGCTTTTTTTTCTTCATCCCCGATGGTGGGGTATGGAGGAAAGGGCTTGTTGCGGACCGGCGTCCCTCCCAGGATCGCTAACTTGCTGGCTGTGGCTGTACTCTTCACTGGTGTCTCCTCCTTACGTTCGACAGGTCGATACTGAGCTCACGAGAGGCAATTCCACGCGGCTGTTGCCCTGCGCCACCGACTCGCGGAGCGCGCAGGCAATATCCACTGCCGCAAGGCCGTCCGGCCCGCTGCATGCCGGTCGTTTCCCGTTGCCGATACAGTCAATGACGTCGCGCATCGCGGTCACAAGCCGGCTCACGAGAGGGTGGCTCCCCTGTCTAATCCGCCCGATCTCGTCGTCCTTCGCAAGCTCTCGATAACCGGAATATCGAGGACTCTCCCTGAATCGCCAAAGATCCATCGCCGCTCCGTCTCCGGACAGGCGCAATCGTCCAGCGCTGCCGACAAGATCCAGTTCAAATACATGGTTGGTCCGGTCCCAACCGGAAATGATGGAACCAGTGGCGCCAGAGCAAAACTGCAGTTGTCCGGACAGGCTCCCCTCTTCGTCCGACGCAATGGTCGCGCTCGGCGACTGGCCACAGACCCACTGGACGTCCCCACCGAAAAACCGCATGAGATCGAAGAGGTGTGTGCCCATCGTGAAGACTTTTCCCGGGTAGTAGCCGACGATCGCTTCGATGCGACCGATCGCGCCCTCCTCCACCAGCTGTTTCGCTTGCACATAGATCGGCTCCCACCGCCTCGTATGGTTGACGGCCAACAAGACCCCAGCGGATTGGCAGACCTCGACCATCTCCGCAGCTTGTTCCGGCGTCGCCGCCAAGGGCTTCTCACAAAAGACCGCGCGGACACCGGCATCCACCGCAGCGAGGACCATTTCATGATGCAGCGCAGTCGGGGTACAGACGCTCACAACATCCAGGCGCTCCGCTCTGACCATATCCCGATAGGCACGATAGGCCTTGGCGCCTGCACTCCGTTTGAGGAAGCTGTTCCGCCTCCCGGCATCCGAGTCGGCGCCTGCCGCCAGCACCACATCCGGCAGCGCTAGGTACGCGCCCGTATGACTCCAGATCTCCTTGCGCTTGGGATCCTCATCGAACAGATTGCCGATCTGGCCCAATCCGATAACCCCTGCCCGATAGGACCGTGGTTCGCAATCTGTGAGGAGCCTCTTAGAGCGTAACAACGGCGATCCCTTTCTTTGAGAGATGACGAAGCTGCCAATAAATGGCGTCCGTCTGGCCGGATGACGCAATGAGCACCGCGTCCGGGCGGCATGATTCAATAATGTCGGGGGGACAGACGGTCAGATCGCCGAATCGTTGCTGATGTTTGGCCACATCGTTATCCACCCAGCCGACAATACGCATGGGCGTAGACTTCACGGCGCTATAGATCAACTCGCCTGTCTCCGCAGCCCCGAAGACTACGACCGCTTGAATGCCTTCTTTCCACAGTTGGTGAAGCCGTTTCTCGACTTCGGTCTTGGCGATCGAATACATACGCGCAATTTCACTCGCATACTCCCGCATCAACGTGGCCAAGCGTGTGCGGCCAGTAGCCGTCACGAGGTATCGCATGCTTCGATTCGTCTCGCCGCTCGTCATGACATAGCCATGGTCCACCAAGGCCTGTACGTAGTTATGCGCCATGGCACTACTCACGCCAATTTGCCTCCCCAGTTCCTGCTGGCTGATCTGCTCAGTTTCCACCAATGACCACAAGGCCAACAGTTCTCGCCTCGCGGGGGTGGGTCTGTAAAAGCTCTCTACGGTTTTTGCCAAAATGCACCATTCATACAGTGAGTGATTACTCTATCGACAAGCTGGATCAAAACTTGAGCCCCTCGCCTCACCGTGGCCTGTTACCGCTTAACAGGATGCTGAAAAAGTCCGCCAGCTTCATTCCTCGCCGTCGCCGTAGCGGCTTCGCGCAGGCAGGTCGCCTCGAACGCATCCTTAACGTAGCCCTGAGGCTACGCCTCCGGTGCATTCGTCGGCTGCGGCCTTGCTGGACGGATTTTTTGAGCATCCAGGAACACTACTCTTGGACCACACATCCAGACCATCGACGCTCTCGCGGACACAATCCTGTTCCCGCAACCTACTAGAGACGTGAACGAGGAATTCAATTCGCGTGCCGCAGGGCTTATCTTAGAAGTGCCTGAATATTGCGGAACTTTGCTCGAAATAGCCGACGCGCGGGCTCTCGCGCTAGGCAATAGTTACCGGCAGGGTGGCAAGATGATTCCTGGATGGGATTGGAGGCACAGGGGGAAAATGACAACTCCGTCAAATCTGACGCAGGGCCTATAGGATATCGTCTATGAGCAATGGAACTCAGGTTAGGTCGACTCAAAAGTTACTGGGCCCGGCGGCACACCGAGCATATGATCCTTTTGCAGCACTGCATACTCGATGGCTTTTTTCACAGTTCCTCCCCATCCGCGATACTCGATACATTCCTTCCCATCGAAACGAAACTCGATACCGATGGACTTGGTATCCCCCTGTTCAGTCACATTCTTAATCACGCCGCTGAGATCACTCACATGTCCGATGCCGATTAACTCGAATTCAAGCTGGACGCTGGAACCCTGCTGCAAGTTGGGATGCGGCTGCTGAAAGACCACTCGACAGCCCGACACGCTGAGGTCCTGTACGAGGCCGCCCATCGTCGGGTTCCCGGTCGAATCGGCATAGACCATTCCCCCACCATCCACACGGACTAGGAGGAGCGGCTCGTTACTGGGTACGCGCACAGACTTACGAAGGTGGATCTCCTCCACGGTTTGAGGGAACGCAAGATACAGAAGTGGAACTGGAGAAGTCTGGGTGGTGCGCACCTCGCTTTCGTAGCCGATGAGCTTGCCATCGACCAGATATCGCACGAGACACCGGGTGCCCGGTTCGCAGGGAACGGCTTGCCCGAAATGAAACGGCCATTCGCAAATCAGCCAGGCTCGCTCTTTCCAGCCCAGCAATGTGGATCCGCAGTTGACTTTTCCCTGATCGGACCCGATCACCAGTTGGAGTGGTAATCCGACCATGAGGATCGACGAACGTGAGGGGGCATATTCCGGTTCCGTCATGTCGTTTCCTTGTCAAGATAATGGCGGGGATCGATCCCCACTGTGGATGGATCGAGGATCAACGCGATCGTCCGCTTCGGTTGGCGAGTCTGCGCGGACAGGTCGAGGTCGAGAGCAGAAGATCGCCGGTGTCCGGCTTCATCCGTGACCAACAAGACGACCGGTTGAAGGGGATCGTGGTGATTGATTTGCTTCACGATCGCCGTTTCGCCTGTGCTGAGCGAGACGCAGGATCCGACGGGATAGACCCCCACAACCTGGACGAACTGCTGAACCAGCGCGCCATCGACATGGCCCTTCGTCCCCAATTGATAGAGCAGTTGCAGCGTATCGTGCGGCGTTTTCCCTTTGTGATAGCAGCGATCGCTCGTCACGGCATCGTAGATGTCCACGATCGCGGCAATGAGGCCGAATTGGCTGAGATCTATTTTGACCCGCCGGTGAGGATACCCGGTCCCGTCCACACGCTCATGGTGCTCCAGGGTGGGATTGAGAAAGACGTCGGTAAGACCGGTGGTATTCGACAGGATCTCCGCCCCGCGCAGGACGTGATGCTTCATGATCTCGAACTCGTCTGCCTCGTAACGCCCCGGCTTGTTCAATATCTCGAGCGGGATCTGCGTTTTCCCGATGTCGTGCAAGAGCATACCGGTCCCCAACTGCATCAATGGCTCGCGCGCATATCCGAGATGCCGTCCTACCGACAAGGCCAGGATGGAGGTGTTGACGGAATGAAAGAAGGTGTATTCATCAAACTGTTTGACGCGACTCAAACTGGTGAGGGCATCAGGGCTGCGTAAGATACTGTCCGCCATACTCCCGACCACATCACTGACCGCCTCCATATTCAATGCGCGGCCCATCCTGACATCGTCCATCGACTGCTGGATGATGATTTTCGCCGCGCTGTAGGCCTGTTTGGCGGCTGGGAGCTCCTCGTCGAATGGGATGGTCGATGGTTCTGGCTCCGGATGAGGCGCGATCGGCGGCATAATTTCAGCCTCCGCTTCCATCGCTGGGGCAATCGAACCAGGCTCTGGGCCGGCATCGTCCGTCTCGACATCGAGTTGCTGGACGCCACTTGCATGCAGTTTGGCAATTTGGTCCGAGGACGTGATCGTGAACCGACGGCGCAAGAACGGCGTTGCCAGCCAGGAACGGTCGAGTTTCTCGACCTTCATGCCGATTTTGAGCTGATCGATCGATATCCGTTTTCGCATAGTCATCTTGAGGATGCGGGACAGCGGAGACACCGCGTCTCATCGAAGAGCAACGGGCTCTGATGAACTCTATCGGTGCCAAGGACAGAATCTTGAGGTAACACAATGCCCTACACCCTATACGTTGAGCTGGAATTTCCTTCACTTCGATCAAGTCCAGTTCAATAGATGCCGATAGCACAATGGGCGGGCTCTCGCGCTCACGACCCGATTTGCGCAATTGTCAGATCCGACAATCCGGCACTCACCATCCATAGGCCTTGTACATGAAATCAGTGAAAACGATTACGATCGACCAACTCAAACCTGGCATGTTTATCGTCGGGATGGACCAGCCCTGGTATCGGACCCCCTTCCTTATTCATAAACGTCTCATCCGCCATACCGGAGATATCCAGCTGCTCAGACAATGCGGAGTCCGAGAGCTGAAGATCGACCCAAGCCAGGGTCTCGATCTGGAGCCTCTACCCCCTGGAGAGATACCTCCGTCACCCGACATACAGGAGCAAACAGACGTCCATGCAGCATCCGCAAAGGGCACAACATCGACGGAGACAGTTCAACCGAACCATGCAGCCCACTCTACGGATCGGCTACATCCCTCTGATTCAGCGCAAAATACGCCACCCTCTACGACCGAGAAAAAAATCGCTGATCACACACCCGGGGTCACAAACAGCCCATCACAGCCGACGAAAGCACAGCAGACACCTGGTAATCAGGAGGCCTCGCTCTCCTCGAACGCCGAGCAATCAACCGCCTCCTCTCAGTCAAGCCCTGCGGGAACGTCTGCGCCATCATCAGAGGAAACTGCACCGCTCGCGCCTGTCACCGAAGGGAACGCTGCTCAAGCACGCTCCCCTGACCAACAGGAAGAACTGCCTCCAGGGCAGGCCGCCTTGCAAGCTGCGGAGGCACACAAGACCTACACCGAAGCCATCATCTCGATGGAACGCATGTTTGAAGAGTTGGAAGCAGGTATCGTCCCTCGCCCAGCTACCTTGCGACTGGTCGTCTCGAATGTGCTCGCACGGGTCCTGGATAACAGCGCCGGGATGCTCAGTCTGCTCTTTCTCCAGAAAATGAAACGATTCGATCGCACGTTGGCGTCGCATGCCCTCGATGTCTGCACCCTGGCCCTCATCGTCGCGCAATCCTATGGAATACCGGAGGGAGAAATGGACGCGCTCGGCGCCGGCGCGTTACTCCACGACATCGGCTATATTCGGCTACCCCGAAACCTGTACCGGAAAAGCCACGACCTCACAGAACAGGAGCGGACGGTGATGCAACAACATCCTGCACTGGGACAGGCGATCTTACGAGAGGCGAAAGAAGACCGGGAAGCGGTCGTCCGAATTGTTGTGGAACATCATGAATTCCACAATGGGAACGGGTTCCCGCACAAACTCCAGGGAGATTCCCTCTCCCCGTTGGCCCAACTCGTTGGCCTGGTGGACACCTATGACGGCATGGTGAGTCGCCGTGGAGGACGCCCGGCCATGTTGCCGCATGATGCCATCCGACAGCTGTTTCGTCTTGGGGATACAGGACAATATGCCAAGGAGATGATCCAAGCCATGATCGGCAGTCTGGGCGTCTACCCGATCGGCAGCCTAGTCCAGTTGAACACGACAGAACAGGCGGTGGTCGTGGGGATGAATCCCACACAGCGGCTCAAGCCGGTCATTAAAGTGATCATGGGAGCGCAGGGCGAATCCTATCTCACACCGATTCGAGTCGATCTTGGAGTCCAGGCAGTTGGGACTTCAGCGCGAACCATCACGAAGGTACTGGACCCTGTTCAGGAACGAGTGAATGTGGCCCTGTTTCTTGAGAGCGTTGAACCGGAGGCGGCATGATGAAACATTCAACGACGAGGAAGGCTAAGGGAACGCCTCTTTCTCCACCTTCCACGCCTCGCAGCTTAATCGATCAGGGTCTACTGGATACCCTCCCTATCGGGGTCGTCCAGCTCGACCGTGGCCTCCAGATCCTCTCGGTCAACGCCGAAGCCGTTCGGCTCCTGGGATACTCGGCCGATTTCTGTGCCACGAAGCCGATACAGGACATCTGGCAACAGCAACCGGGAACCGTCGGGCATACCATCGCGGCACGCATTCGCGAGTCTCTTCCTACTCGCCGCCCCATCCATGCAGCCCGGACAATACTCGCAGGCCCGTCACAGAAATCACATCCGGTCGAATGGAGCTATGTCTTCCTGGATACAGAAGGGAGTCTCGACGGGGTCTTGACGATACGCGACCTCACTCACGAAAGAGAGCTGCAGGACGATTACGACCGCCTCGCATGCGTGGCAGAAGAAAGCCCCTCTCCCATTATCGAATTAGACGCCGACAGCAATCTCATCTATGCGAATCCTGCGATGACGCAGTTGCTGCAACAATTCGGCTTCGATGCCGTTGGGTTTCCAGCCGTCTGTCCACGTGAACTTCCGCGGCTCGTTCAACGCTGCCTCGAATCGGGACAGGAGATACGCGGAGAAGAGGTCTGCTTGCCAGAGGCAAGTTTCTCGTGGATTTTCTGCCCAGTCCCCTCGCAGCAATTGGTCCGAGGGTATGCCGTCGATATGACCGACGTCAAAGCGGCTCAAGAGGCGCTACGCCAGTCATCCGAACACCTTCGCGACAGCAATCGTCAATTAGATCAAGCACTCAAGGACTCACAGGAAGCTGCCGAAGTGAAGGCCGCGTTCCTGGCGACCGTCAGCCATGAATTGCGGACGCCGATGAACGGCGTGATCGGCATGACCGGGTTGCTGATGGATACGGAGCCTTCGGAAGAGCAACAGTCCTACATCGAAACCATTCGGCAATGCGGCGAAGCCCTTCTGAGCTTGATCAACGACATTCTCGAATACGGCAAAATCGAAGCCGGCAAACTGGAACTGGAATGTATCGACTTCAACCTCCGCACCACCGTGGAAGATGTCCTGGGTCAGTTCGCGGAACGGGCGCAGACGAAGGGTTTGGAAATCACCGGCCTGGTGCATGCGGCCGTCCCGACCGGGCTGCGCGGCGACCCCGGGCGACTTCGCCAGATCCTCACGAACTTCGTCGGGAATGCGATCAAATTTACGGACCAGGGCGACGTGACGGTTCAAGCCTTCCTCGAACAGGAGTTGACCGATGCGGTAATCGTGCGATTCGAAGTCACCGATAGTGGAATCGGCATCCCCCCGGAGGTTCAGGCGCGGCTCTTCCAACCCTTTACCCAAGCCGATAGCTCGACGTCCAGGAAATACGGGGGAACCGGGTTGGGTCTCGCGATTTCGAAACAACTCATCGAGCAAATGGGCGGCCGGGTCGGGATCACCAGTCAATCGGGGCAGGGCAGTACGTTCTGGTGTACGGCGCAGTTCCTTAAACAAACGACGTCTCCCTTGGCCATCGTGCCGTCGGCAGAATTGACCGGACGGCGCGTACTGATCGTCGACGACAATGAATCGAACCGGATGATTCTCCATCACCTGGTGACAGGATGGGGCATGGTCGACGACCTCGCCCAGGATGCCGCCTCTGCGATGAACTTGATTGAACAGCAGGCGGCACAAGGCGTCTCGTACGATGTGGCCATCGTCGACATGTTGATGCCGGGCAAGGATGGACTCCAACTCGCCAAAGAACTGAAGGCGCATCCCGTTGGATCACTTGTCCGTCTCGTGATCCTCACGTCACTCGTTCAGCGAGGGCATGCGGAATTGGCCCGCCAGGCCGGGTTCGTCGCCTATCTCACGAAACCAGCCCGCCACGATCAACTCGCGAACTGTTTGAGAACCGTCTTGGAATTACCGGGTCTTGTCAGTACAGGACAGCCGGCGGCGACGCCGACACCTGCACCGCCACTGATCACGCGGCATACGCTTGCAGAAACCAAGTCGCTGCCCCGAGTCCTGGTGGCCGAAGATAATCTTATCAATCAAAAACTGACCGTCCGTATGTTAGAAAAACTCGGCTACCAATCGGACGTCGTCGAAAATGGTCGTGACGCATTGGCGGCATTAGAGCGAGGCGGCTATGTCGCGATCCTGATGGACTGTCAGATGCCGATCCTCGATGGATTCGGCGCGACCAAACTCATTCGTCAACGCGAAGCCGACGCTCAGGCATCGACGACGGTCGACGCCCCTACGGCACGCCATATTCCGATCATGGCGTTGACGGCCAACGCTATGCAAGGAGATCGCGAGCGCTGTCTCGCGTCCGGCATGGACGATTACTTGACGAAGCCCATTCGGAAAGAAGAACTCAAGGGTGCGCTTGAGCGGTGGATTCAGACATCACAACCTTCACAGGCCATGGACAGCGGCAGTACGCCTCCTCCCAATACACCAGCTGCCGCTGACGCGTTTCCGATGATTTTCGATACCACCACGATGTTACGCAACATCGGCGGCGATCGTGAATTATTGGACCAGCTGATCGTCTTATTTCTTCAACGCTACCAATCCATGCTGGAGAACATCCGCATCGCCTTGGCCGGCCAGGACCAACGGGCCGTCGAACAGGCTGCACACCTCTTGAAAGGCACGGCCGGGAACCTCTGTGCACCGGAGGTTGTCTTGGCTGCCGGTCGATTGGAAGCGCTCGGACGGCTCGGCACGCTACTCGATGCCCCCATCATCTATACCCAGATTGAGATTGCAGTGATTCGCCTTGTTAAAGTCATGGAAACACGAACCACGTCGCAACCGGACAAGAAAATTTCGGTGGCAGAAGTAACCCCGTGAAGCGTGGCTCGCAAGCCATGTAGTCCTGGCTTGCGAGCCACGCTTCACGATAAATTGCTATGCGGGGATGGCTTCGGAGCGCGACTCGGTCTGTGAAGGCTGGCAGGCAGCGGGCATGGTAAAAATCGGATAGCGGGTGGGATAGTCGTCAGAGAGCACCATCTGCTTACAGAGCCTGGTGGAGGGATTCATGAGAAGCGGCCCGCGCAGGTTGGCCGTGATACGGCCAGGATCTTCGGACGGAATGGTGAGAATGACGGCCAGGGTCAACCCGTCCGCAGCCGTTCCCTTCACTTCCGCTAACACTTCATCCGGGATCTCGACCCGATAATTAGCATGGAACAGCGCGGGATCGAGTACGACGAATGCCAGACTGGACTCCTCAATACAATGTAGCCACTTGAACGGTGCGTCGGTCCCATGGTCGAGAATGACGTACCGCGTCCAATCCGGAAACCCCAGGATGCCGGAGGGGAAGGTCAGGATCGAACTATCGGAAACCTCTAAGGCCCCGAAGCGAGTCGACGAAAACTTCATAATCGAGCCTCACGCAATTGAGCGTCACCCTGTCGGCAGGAGACGCCGGAACGCAGCCAGAGGGACCACCCCGGTACAGGCTGCCGATTGGTTTTCTTCTTGAATTCTCACACAGATTTCATCCCGATGGATCTCGACCGTCGACGGCGCCTCGATTCCTAAGCGAATCTGGCCACCTTTAATGTCGAGGACGACCACCCGAATATTGGGGCCAATTGTGATCGCTTCTCCACGCCTGCGCGTCAAGACCAACATTGATGCCTTCCTTGGCTGATGCCACAACTTGATTACCCCTAGTATCGGTCGCTCGCCACAATTCTTGAGCCAACAACGCGTACGGCCTCTTATTTCAAGAAATTCAGCAGGGAGCTTTCGAACAGACGGTTGAGCGTGGCCCCTGCAGCTTGAATGGCTTGCTGCTGGAGCGTCAAGCTTGAAATCGCTTCCACCAGATCCACGTCTTCATTGGTGGACAAAATGTTCGCCAGAAAGACCTTCGTCTCATCGAGGCTGCCCTTGCTCGATGCGAGACGATTGGACAACGCGCCCAGCTCGCCCTGAATGGACGACACCTGATCCAACGCCACATCGACACCTGCTAAGCCTCGCTGAATGCCGCCGACGTAATTGCCGTTCAACGCGGCATTCAAACTTTTCACCGATGCGAACAGGTCGATCGTGGGGCCGCTAAAGGTCTGATTGCCAGGCTGGTTCGTCTTGACCGTTTGCCCATCGCCGACTTCAATGGTTTGCAGCCCGTCGTCGCCCTGGTACTGCACTCCGGTCTGGATACTGAAACGATCGCCGCTTGCCGGAGCCGCCGCTCCGTCCCTGAGTGAAAACCGCACCCCCTCTGCCTCGATCGTGCGTCCGGACACATAGGTCTGATTCGGGAGCACGACGCTCCGCGTTTGTGAAACCGCGAATACGTCTCCATTCCGGGGTCCCGCGGTCCCATCCTGCAGGACGACCCGAAGGCCGTCGAAGTCGATGTTCGCACCGGAGAGGTAGTTCGTATAACCGGCATCGTTGTTCAGCGTGGAAGCCGACGCCCCCACGGTCTCCGTCACAGTCGCCGACCCAGAGCCTAGAATCTGCGCCGCGGTAGAGCCGGCATTACCGAATCTCAGAATGAGTGAATTGGCATTGCCTGCGGGATTGTTGATCGTAATCCGGCCGGCGGTCACAGATCCGTACGCCACGGTATAAGGAGTCGTATTGGCGGCATTGCGGCTTGCGTTCAGCTTAGACGCCAGTTCGGTCGCCAGCTGCGCACCTGTATAACTTCCGGTCGCCAGGGTAATCGTCGTATCGGTGGTCCCTCCGTCGTCGTTGACGATCAGCGTATTGTTCGCCGAGGTGATGTTGAAGATGTTGGTCGCAAGGGTCGTGTTGTACACGTTCTGTTGCTTGGACACCCCGGCCAGGCCGGTCGTGTCCACATCGCTGATGACCGTCGCTCCCGCCGCGATGGGGCTCAAATCGCGCCCCGATGAGCCGAGAAGCGATCCGGCCGTCGTCGCTGCGTTCGAATAGAGCAAACTCAGCGCCGTCCCGTTCGCCACGTCGTTTGTGATGCTGAACTTGGCGGTCGTCTCGTCAAAACCGACCGTGTAGGTTTCGGGCCCACTCGCCGCCTCGAGAGCGGTCTTGATCTGAGTCGCCAACTCGGCTCCGGTATAGGACCCGGCGGCCAATGTTGCCGTGACCGCTCCGGATCCTGGATCGAAACGAATCCCGTCGTTCACCCCCGCCGTCACCGTATAAATATTTTTCACACGAACTTCATAATTGTCCAATGTCACCAGGCTCGAATCGAGCACGCCGCTGTCGCTCCTCACCACTCCTCCGGTATTAGTGGTATTCGGCAATACCCCCACGGACGTGGTGACGTTGTAGAGATCGAAGGTGGTCGCTGAACTGAACTTCACCAGGTAATCGTTGAGCGTCGCAGCGTTCGGGTTGAATACCGTACCTTGTGAGATCACGGCGCTTCCGGTATTCCTCGTGCCGACTCCAGTCGCCGCACGGAGGGCAAAGGCGGAGGCGCCGTTGGTCGTGCTGCCTCCGTTAAAGCCGAGAGCCGTCAGGCTGGTACCGCCGGTGACTTCGACCGAGGACGGCAGGCCGTTATCGGACGAGGTGAGGACGAGATGGTTGGTGTCGAACGTCACCGTCACACTTTTCCCTGCCGCCAGAAGCGTCGGATCGGTGTTGACCTTGCGTTGCACGAGTGCGGCCAATTCGGAACCGGTCACGGAAGCGGTTCCAAGCGCGATCGTGCCAGACGTGGTCCCGTCGACGTTCACCACCAGCGAATCGTTGGTCCCACCGGTCAGCGCGATGGGCGCGGTAATGGCGACACCCGTCGCACGCCCATGGCGGCCGGTGCCGGCAAAAATCGATTGCCCCCCGGCATGTTCGGCATTTCCCTGTTCTTGAAGCTGAAGGAGCAACTGCTTGACTTCACGTGCGCCAATCGCTCGTTCGGCAGCGCCGTTGGTGCTGTTGGCGAACTGCACGGCAAGTTCTTTGACCCTGGCGAGGGCGTTCGTGACGCTGCTCAAAGCGCTGTCGGTCAGGTCGAGACGAGTCGTAGCCACGCCGAGGTTGCGCAAATGTTGGTTCGCCTTCGCCATCGAAAACTTGGTCGCCACGATGCGGTCAAACCCATTAGCATTATCCGACGGTTTCACTACCTTCTTGCCGGTCGAAATTTGCTCCTGCGTGGCCAGGGCCTTGGCGCGGGCCCGCTGAATATTACTGACCAATGTGCCATAGGCCTGTTGTTCGGTAACTCTCATAGGCTTGTCTCTCCGCGTTAGCGTTTCAAGTCCAGCAGCGTTTGCAACATTTCATTCGTGATGATGATCAACCGAGATGCTGCATCGAAGAGCCGTTGATACTTGAGCATATCGACCAGTTCTTCGTCGATCGACACGCCGGACGACTGGGCCCTGAACGACTCTAATTGCTCGTGCAAGATCGTTTGCGCATCGAGGCTGGTATCTGCAGACTGCGCCGCCACGCCCACACTCGTGGCCGCGACACGATAGGCATCGCCGAACGTGGTGTTGCCGATCACAGCAATGGATTTCGTCTGCAGGGCGACCAGCGCAATCGCGTTGGTGTTATTGCCGGGAACACCGGCACGCGTCGAGGAGGCAGCCACCCTGCTGCCATTCGTCAGCGACGTGCTGATCGACGTGGCCATACCGGTATAAGAATTGACCGAGAACTCGTCCCCGGCCACGACGGTCCCGCTCAAGACGATCTGTATTCCATCGAGCGTAAATGTTTGAGGATCGGTATAGACTCCTGACGCGGCGGTGCTGGTTCCACTGAGCAAACCCAGGGCCGTACGCGCAGTCCCTCCGGTCACGTTGACGGCCGAAGTCGCAGTCGTGGCGTTCGACGTAATCGTGAATCGGTTCGCCGTCGTATCGTACGTCACCACTACGCTACGTCCTGCCGCCTGCAGGGTCGCATCGGCATTAATCTTCGTTTGCAACTCGGTCGCCAGCGCGGCGCCACTGGTATAGGCTTGTCCGGGCGTGGCAGCGCCAGCCAGCGTGATCGTTCCGGATGTGGTGCCATCGACGCTAACCGTCAAGGTATCGTTCGTTCCGGTCACAATATTGACCGGCACATCCACCGTCGGCGCCGTCACCGCAATCCCTGTAAAATTCCCCTTGATGGTCGCCCCGGTCGTCGCATTGACGATGGAGTAGGCCGTCGAGGACGAAAATCTGATTTCATAATCCTGCAGGGTCAGGAGGCTGTTGGCGGTAATCGGTCCGGCCGTGAGAATGGCCGTGCCTTCATTCGTAGACTGCTCATGTGTCGTCACGGTGAGAGGCGAAAAAAAATCGAGTCCCGTAGACCCATCGAGCCCATAGCCCTGGCGATGAAGTTGATTGACCTCGTTCACCAAACCAGCCGAGAGTTTGTCGAAGGACGATTGCAGCCCCGGAATGATCGTGTCACGGATCGCCAGCAGTCCCCCGATCCGTCCGCCAGAAATAGACGAGGTAATATCTGCAGATCTGGTACTCCCCGTATCGTATTGGACGTTGACCAGGCCCCCATTGTCGAGCGATTCCACGGCGACCAAATTGCGCGACACGTTGCTTTCGACGACCACCTGGCCGCGCCCGACAAAGACCGACACAGCGCCGTTCGCCCCGTCGAGCACCGAGATATCGATGCGCTGAGCCAGCTCGTTGACCGCCTGATCCCGCTGGTCCCGCACATCGTTGGCATTCTGCCCCGTAATTTCGGCCGACACGATTTTATTGTTCAGATCGGCAATCCGTGTCGTCAAACTGTTGATTTCCGAGATCGTCTGCTTCACTTGATCGTTCACCGAGGTACGGCGAGCGGACAGCTCACCGGCCGCCTGATTGATGCTATTGGTGAGCAGGGCCGATTTCGCCAGCAGCACTGAACGCGGAGTGACATCGGAGGGGCTTGCCGCGACATCCTGGAGACTGCTGAAAAACTCGTTCAACTGGGCACCGATCCCCTGATTGTTGGAATCGGTAAAAATATTCTGAATTTGGAATAACTGGTCCCGCGTGATGGATAACTCTCCCAGCAGTTCATGCGAGTCCGTCAACTCCGCGTTGATAAATTTATCGACGATACGCCGAATCTCGACGACCTGGACACCGGTCCCGACCTGGCCGGGCCCTCCATTGATCGGAGACCGTTCAGTGACCACCGCCATCTGGCGGGAATAGCCGGGGGTGTTGACGTTGGCGACGTTGTGACCGGTGACCGTGAGCGCCTGTTGCGCGACGCTGAGTGCGCTCTTCCCGATATCGAGCAGTCCATCGAGTCCCATAATATCCCTCTATCCTCTCTGTCTGAGCATCGTGCCGCCGATCCCGGCGCGTTGAGATTCCCCGGAGGCTGAATAGGTGTCCCGTTTCGGGAGGGCTTCGCTTGTGAGATGCATCGCCTTACGGCACAAAGTTTGAATCCCCGCCACAAGTAACTCATTCACGGCGGTCTCCTGGCGCAAGGCACGAACTTTGGCGGTGAGCCGCTCATGGCATCGCTCGACCTCTCGTTTGTCAGGAAGGGCCAGGCGATCGATCACGGCCTGCAGGGACAGCGTTGTACGGGGAAGACCCCAGGCATCGGCGCAGCGATGGACCACCGCCTCGCGTTCCGCCTCCAGGGCTTGGAGCCCTTGGAGATCTTTGAGACGTTGCGCATTGAGCGAAGGGAACTCTGCCAGGGACAGCTGGCGGAGGGCGTTCCGTTCTTGTTGCAGCGTGTGATTCAGCAGGTCGCAGTGGGCGACTTCGCGGGTGAGGATATCGAGAATGGCTGCAGTGGTCGTCGCAGTATTAAACATATGCCTCTTTCTGTCGAGTTTCGTCTAAGTCAGTGAAGGCCCCAGCCGTCTTCTGCTCAGATCGGTTTCCCGACAGAGAGAGGACGGATTAGAGCGCGGCCTCGGTCAATGCGTGACGAATGATCGCATCCCCGACCTTGCGCCCTGTGACGTTGTACGTGCCGGCATCCACCGCCCGGCTGATCTGCTCTATGCGTGCTTCACGGGCGGGATCCGGCTGGTCAGCCAGAGCCTTAATCCGTTGAATTTCCTTCGCCTGCTGCGAAATCTGCACGCGATCCTGGCGACCGTCGCTGGACGGGCGACGATTTGCCCCGACCGGAGCGCCCTCCTGGGTCCCCAGAAGCAACGTGG
This sequence comes from Nitrospirota bacterium, assembly GCA_030645475.1. NCBI lineage: Bacteria > Pseudomonadati > Nitrospirota > Nitrospirota bacterium. Next base: position 119,371 of record JAUSMA010000065.1, on the reverse strand, counting down.
CAAGATGATCGGCTCTGCCGTGACCTGAGATCTGCATAACCTTGCTCCTCTCCCTAAGTTAGCCCTGAATCCACTGAGTGCGCGGTACTGGAATCGGGGCTTTAATACCTATCGGCTCCTCTATCGGTTGATGAGCCGGAGAACTTGAGGGGAGTGGTGTATTTTTTTCGGTATATTCATGAATCATCTTAGCCAACCCAAGCCCGCCAGATTCTGCAGCCAGCCTGCCGATTTCCTGGTCATAAAACGAGTAGAAATAGGCACCGCCTTTATTCTCCAATGCTCCTTTCGGAACAGTTTCTCTCATGACTTTCAAGAGGTTAGAGATAAAGTAGCTTTCAAACTCATGTGCGGCGCCCTTCAGGGCTGCCAACCCTGCCTGCCGATCTTCCCCCATGAGCGAAGGAGGCTTCGTCAGGCTCAACTGGGCGTCAGCCGTATGTCTGATGGAGCTGATTCCAGTAAGGTCGTGGTTCAAAATACAATCCTTTGTGAGATTTAAATAATTATTACAATCAATAGATTAACTAAATTATATCAAGGTTAGCCTGAAGAGCTCCTGCCGAACGAAGTGCCGACAAAATGGCTACCAGGTCCCTGGGAGTCACTCCGACTGCGTTCAACGCCCGCACGACCTCCCCGAGTGTCACCGTCTCATCAACCACCACCAACCGAGACTCCTGTTCCTTCACTTCCGTCTGAACATCGGGGGTCACAGTCGTCTGACCAGTCGTGGACCCAATCAACGGAGCGGGAGGCTGCGACACATTGAGCGTATTCTTCACTGAGATCGTGAGATTGCCATGCGAGATGGCACAGGTGGAGATCCGCACATGCTCGCCGAGAACCACCGTGCCGGTTCGTTCGTTCACCACCACTCTGGCCGACAAATCGACCGCCACGTCCAACCCTTCGATTGTGGCGATATACTCCACGACTCGGCCTCGAAAATTCGCCGGGATAGTCGCCCGGACCAGGCCGGCATTGACGGCGGTCGCACTCCCCTTGCCGAAGACGCCGTCGATGGCCTCGGTCGTCCTTATCGCTGTCGTAAAATCAGGCTGACGCAGGAGCACCGACACGGTTTCCCACGATTCCACGTCGACCACCGCTTCCTTTTCGATGATGGCTCCACCGGGCACCACCCCGGCAGATTGATGATTCTTGGTCACGGTCGAACCGCCGCCGCCGCCCGTCCCTCCCAAAAACCCTCCGATCGACACCGCCCCTTGCGCCACGGCATAGACTTGCTGGTTCGCCGCTTTCAACGGCGTGAGCAACAGCGTGCCGCCTTGCAGACTCTTCGCATTGGCCATCGAGGACACCAGCACGTCGATCGTCAAGCCCGGCTTGGCAAAGGGCGGCAGCTTGGCCGTCACCATGACCGACGCGATGTTGCGCGTCAGTAATTGGATCGGATCGATCACGAGGTTCACACCCATCTTATTCAACATCGACATCATGGCCTGGATCGTGAACTGACCGCCGATGACCTGATCGCCGGTACGATCCAGTCCGACCACGAGCCCGTAGCCGATCAACTGGTTTTCACGGACACCTTCAAACGAGCCGACGTCTTTAATCCTGACGGCCCAAGCCGGCGTCGCGACAAGCAGCGCAGCGAGCAATGAGGCACCGATAGAGCGTTTCGTCATCATCATGGTCATGTCCTGTACAATGTTCACCGTCAATGGTACCGACGCAACAGGTACTCCCGGCTCAAAAATATTCTCGCCAACCAGCCTGGTTCCTCGATTTCGTTATCGAGGTCCAGCGCCCCTCCATAGGGATCGATGCCGATCTTCGCCGAATGCTGATGAAGCACCGGAGGGTCGAGATCGGCCCGGCGAACGACCCCGCTGAGGACCATCATCTTGAGATAGTCCGTCACGGCCTGGCGATGCCGCTGTTCCCAAGAAATGCCCGCCGTCCGCCTTACGGTGCGTCCCATGATCCTCACCTCCGTGACTCAGAATGGATAGACCCAATCAAGCACCCGAACCAGCCAGCCGGGCCGCTGCACGTCGTCCACGACACCTAAGCCGGAATATTCGATCTTCGCGTCGGCAATGGCACTCGACAGAACCGTGTTCTTCGTATCGACGTCCACGCGCCGGACGATGCCGCTGATCGACATCAGCTGCGTCTCGCTGTTGACGGTCACTTCCCGCTTGCCTTCGATGCGGAGATCCCCGTTCGGCAGGACCTCGGTCACAATCGTGGAAATCGTCCCGGTCAAGGTATCGGCACGGCTGGTCGCACCCTTCCCTCCGAACTTGCTCTTGGCGCTGGCATCGACCCCCAGTCCCCGCATCGTCTCAGCGCCGAGCCGGACTCCGGGGATACCGATGTAACCGATACCGGTCCCGCTTAACGAATTATTCAAGGTCGATTCCCGTTCCGCCTTCGTGTCGGCCGACTTGGACCCCGCATGTTTTTCCACAATCTTGATTGTCAGAATATCGCCAACCCTCATGGCCCGCAGGTCTTCGTACAGGTACGCGCGCCCATTCTCCTCCTGCCAGAGCGAGCCGACGGTTTTGGGCGGAGGCAATGCAGGCACCGTCAGTTTCTTGGCGACGTTGGGAGAATTGTGCCAGTAGCACCCGACGTTGACGAGCGCAACGCTCAGCGCGAGCATCAGCCGGATCGACGTATGACAGCGATTAGTACTCAACGCGTACGACTCCCGGTGCCACGATCTTTGCGCGCAACTCTTTGCCTGAATCGAGGTTCGCAACCGTAATGGATTGGCCGAGCTCTCCACTCGATTTCGTCACGCCGGACGCTTGAATCGAGAGCCCCCCATGTTTGGCCTCGATCGCCACACGATCCCCTTTGTGAACGGCATAGGGTTTCTTAATCATCGTGAGGCGAATCGGCATGTTGGCCTGCAGCGCGCGTGCTGCGCTCTTCCCGATAACATCATTGATGTTGGTCGCCAACTGATGGTTCAACTCCCGCAGTTTGATGCGCTGGATCGTGAGGTCTTCCGCTTCGATCAGATCCTCGGCCTTGATCACTCTGACCGGTACGACGGCATCGACGGAGGCGCCGATGTCGGCCGTGGCATCGATAGTCTGCCAAGGCCGACCGTTCGCATTGATCTGGACATGAAAGGTTCGGCGCCCGAGGCCTTCGTCCAATCCATGCGGAGTAATCATCAGGCCCATGCTGCCGGGCGGCACATCGATCGATTCCTGCGGGTCCACCATCGTGGCATGGACCGCACGCACCTGTCCCGCCATCTCCTGTTCGAGGAAACGCAGAATGCTTCGCTGAATATCGTGGGGATGCAGCTGGTGCATCGCCGGGACGAGAGCAGGAACCAGCTTGATCGCGCGGAGTTCAGGCCCTTGCGCCACCCGCACTGCCACGGGAGCACGATCGGCAGAGGCCGCACTCGCGGGACAGGGCCCGACGAGGATACCGGTCAGCAGCACGAAGGGCATATACAGATTTCGTTGTGTCATATGAACACTCCTTTGTCCGTTACAGGCGAACCGGCTTACCGTCTAAGGTTGTTCGCAATGGACATCATTTCGTCCGACGCCTGAATGGTCTTCGAGTTGATCTCATAGCTCCGTTGCGCGATGATCATGTTGACCATTTCTTCCGCCAAATTGACGTTCGAACTTTCCAGGAACCCCTGCTGCACGGTGCCGAATCCCGTAGAGAATCCGCCTGTTCCCTGGAGTGGAGGACCGGACGCGAAGCTGTCTAGGAACAGATTGTTTCCCATCGCCACGAGGCCAGACGGATTGTCGAACTTGGTGAGCTGGATCTGACCGATCTGCGAGGCCTGCGTCACACCGGGCAACTGCACCGACACGGTCCCGTCCTGGCCGATGTCGAGCTTGAGGACACCGGAGGGAATGGTGATGACCGGATTGAGCAGATCTCCGTCACCCGTCACTAAGTTTCCGACGTTGTCCCGTTTGAACGAACCGTTGCGGGTATACATGATCGTGCCGTCGGAGCGCTGCACCTGGAAAAACCCTGCTCCATCGATGGCAAGGTCCAACTCGTTGCCGGTCTGACGCATGTTGCCCTGCACCCATTCTTTGGCCACGGTGACGGGACGAACGCCTCCGCCGACCTGGATACCGACCGGGAAGACGCCGATGTTCGAGGCATTCGTTCCAGGAAGCCGGGTGGCTTGATACATCAAATCTGAAAACTCCGCCCGGCTGCGCTTGAACGCATTGGTATTGACGTTCGCCAGGTTGTGCGCAATCGTATCCACGTTGAGTTGCTGAGCGGTCATTCCCGTCGCCGCCGTCCACATGGCTCGAATCATAAAATCCTCCCTGCTAAGAGCTGATAGCTAATCGCGAATGGCACGATACGTCACATCATCCGGTGAATCTTCCCTCTTGCCATCAGCTATACGCCATTGGCTATTAGCTCTTCGTTTTACAGCACTTTCCCGACGTCCTGAATGGCGATTTCCGCCATGCGATCGATGGTCTGAATCAGTTTTTGACTGGATTCATAATTCCGCATCCCCTGGATCATCTTGACCATCTCACCGATCGAACTGACGTTCGACTCTTCGATATGCCCGCCTTGAATGTCCGGGTTCTTCATCACTTTCCCGTTTCCCGCGTCCATAAACCCATCGAGATGTTTCTCCGGCATACGGTCCTCCGGAAACTCCATGACCTTGATCGTCGCGACCGGTTTGCCATCGACATGGATCGCCCCCTCTTTCGTGACTTGAATGCTGCCCGAGGGAACTTTAATTTCTCCTCTCGTGCCCATCACAGGATGCCCGAGATTGGTCACCAGCCGTCCCTGCCCATCAAGAGAGAGCATGCCGTCCCTGGTATAGCGAAGCCCTTGAGGCGTCTTCACCTCGAAAAATCCTTTTCCTGTAATCGCCATGTCCAATGGATTGCCGGTGATCCTGATACGACCTGGCTCGAACGAGGTATGCACGGCATTGGTCTTCACAAATACCCGCTCGGCTGAACCAGCCGGCCGCACACCAACTTGCTGGCCGAACCCGGCTGGATTGGCCAACGCCGACCCAGACACCTGCGCACGGCCCATGACGGAGGTAAAGCCCTGATCGTCCTGTTTGAATCCCGACGTATTGACGTTCGCCATATTATTGGCGAACACCTGCATCTGACGTTCTTGTGCTACTGCGCCGGAAAGAATGGGATAGATCGCTCGATTCATCGCTGTTGCTCCTTGCGTGGCGTTGACGCCAGGTCATATCGCAACATGCATGCCAAGGCTGACACCACGAATAAGAGCCGGACCGTCCATGTGAAAATGCTGAAATCAGCAGGCAACTGAGCCGCACCGGTAATCTCTATCGATCGGTGATCGAGTGGGGGAAATGAGCAGGGGCACAACGGACTAGGAAGAAGCTGCCGGAGTAGGAAAAATATCGCTGGTCGAACAGGGCAAGAATGAGGTGCCGGGATATTCGAGTACTGAGGTTGGAAGGCGCTCTGAGATTCGGAAGATTACGGAAGAAGATCGGCGAACGAGGTCGCTGGCTGCGCAGGCTCATGAGCCTTTGCATGGGTCTCTGGTGAGGAAAACCGTACGGCCTGCCCATGGGATTTTGCATGTTTCACGGCCTGCAGAGCCTGTGAGATCAAGCCCTCCTGTTCCGTCGCATCATCCGGATACCGTGCGATGCCGATGCGGCACGTCAGGAAGAACTCATGGCCGTCCAAGGTAAGAGGCAGCCCGACCGTGGCCTGGAGTTTTTCCACAATCGCCGACACCTCTTGATGGGACGTGAAATTGTCGGCAATCACGGCGAATTGCTCCGGCGTCAGCCGCGCGACCGTGTCCATCGAACGCAGAACACCCTTTACCCTCGCAGCCTGTACACGTACGAGTGCATTACTATTAGCCTGACCTTGACTCTCTGCCACCATCCGGAAATGTTCCAGCTCCACCACGAGCACCGTGAGTGGGCGACCGGTTTTAGCCGCGCGACCGACCGCTTGATCGAGTAAGGTTTCAAATAATCGCCTGGTGGGTAACCCTGTCACGTAATCATAGGCCGCCACCTCAGAGCCACTGTCCCTAGACGCGTTCCGGCGGAATCCATGCGGACGAAGCCTCCTGAACCACAGGCCCCCAACGATCAGGAGACCGAGCAGGCAGAGTCCGATGAGACTCGGAAGAAGAGACAGCGCCATTGTGGCGTCTCCCGCGCCTGACATCATGGCATTCAAGGCCATAGAGAAGAATCCAATGTATGCACGCTCATGTACCATGAGGGTCGTCACGGATTTCCGGAACCAGTCAATGTGAGAGATTTACCACTGACTGTTTCGGTTGGTGGCAGGAAAGACTTGAGGATGGAGGGACACAGAACAACGAGCAGCAGCAGCGTCAAACGAGCTCCACGGCTCCCCCCCGCCACGGCAGGAACATCCCTGTGGTCGGGCTCAGGGGAGCGGAATCCCGCGCACTCATTGCAGCACGTGCAGGCTTCCCTTGAGGTGCAAAACCGCTTTGGTATGGATCTGACAGACGCGAGATTCCGTGACTTTCAACACGCGGCCGATTTCCTTCATCGTCAATTCTTCGTAGTAGTACAGCGTGAGCACGAGACGTTCCTTCTCCGGCAATTGCTGAATCGCATTCGTCACCGCCGTCCGTTCCCGCTCACCGAGAATCGTCGCGAGTGCATCGGGTTGGTGCGTGTCGGCGAGCATCGTGAGAATCTTCTGTCCGTTCGGCTCGTTGACCTGAATATCGTCCAGGCTCACCAGGACAGCGCCACGGGCGCGCGACAGAAACTCGTCGAGTTCGGCTTGCGTCATCTTTAATTCTGTCGCCACTTCCTCATCCGTCGGAGGCCGGCCGAGCCTGTTCATCAACTCGGTATGCGTGCGCTGTAACAACGAAACCCGCTCATGCACCGAACGAGGGATCCAGTCCATGGAGCGAATTTCATCCAGCATGGCCCCCCGAATGCGAAACTCGGCATAGGTTTTAAACTTGGCCTCCCGAGTGGGGTCATACTTGTCCATCGCATCCATCAATCCAATGACGCCGACCGACACGAGGTCTTCCGCATCCATATAGGCAGGCAGTCGGAAGGCCAGACGATGGGCCATCGCTTTCACGATATGCGCGAACTCTTTAATGATCCGTTCGCGTTGCGCTTCGAGCGCGGGGCCGACCGCTGGGCTTGGTTGTGTCGCAATATTGTTCATCATCAGTATGCTTTCTGTGTTCGTATCACCATGGACCTACCTCTAGGCCGTGTGGATCAATTGGCGCCACAAGAACTGCACGGTACTCTTCGGAAGTTGAGGAACTGGCCATTCTGCGATCTGCCCCGCAAGCTGGACGAACGCTCGACTGGCGGGCGAATGAGGAAAACACTCTGTCACCGCCTTCTGCTGAAGAACCGCCATCGGCAGGTAATCATCGAACGGGATATACCCCATGTACTCCAAATTGATATGCAGGAAACGATCCGCGGCCGCATCAAGCTTCCGGAAGGTCTGCGTCGCGTCGCGCTGACTCTTCACCATGTTGACCAACACTTTAAATCGGCGTTCCCGATGCTGCCGGCACAGGACTTTGATGAGCGCATAGGCGTCAGTCAGGGACGTCGGTTCCGGCGAAATCACGACGACCGTTTCCTGCGCCGCAGAGGCAAAATAGGTCACATTGGGAGAAATCCCTGCTCCGGTATCGATCAACAGCACGTCCACCGTTTTCGCCACCTCTTCCAGCTCGCTTTGCAGCAGCAGTTGCTGCGCGTCGCTTAAGGATGTGAGTTGTGGCAGGCCGGAGCTTGCCGGCAGCACCTGGATGCCGGCGGGACCGGGAATGACGATATCGGACAAGTGGTGGGAACCGGCCAGCACATGCTCCAACGTATACCGGGGCACCAGCCCCAAGAGCACATCGATATTGCCCAATCCCAAATCAGCATCAAGCACTAGTACTTCTTTGCCGGCTCGCGACAATGCCACGGCAAGATTGGCCACGACATTGGTCTTCCCAACCCCGCCCTTTCCGCTCGTAACCGTAATCACATGGGTGTATGAACTTTCACGACCGACCATCGGTTTCGCGGTGTCCTTTGTACTCAGCAGATACTTCATGCGGGAGCCTCCCTACTGCGCGTGTTGTGGCGTCGTGCCGCCGACGGAAGCGAGCATGTCGCATCCACGGGGTGACGAGAGGCCTGGTGATGTGACGTGAACAGAACCACGTTCGAGCAACAGATCGGCCAACCGTCCCGGTTGCGCCAGCTCGAGATCTTCCGGCACTTGTTGACCAATCCCCCAATACGAGAGGGGCAAGGTCGTCTGGTAGGCCAGTTCGAAGAGATTTCCGTATTCAGCTGTCTCGTCTAGCTTGGTAAAGAGTAGACGGGTCGGCGCACAGACGTCATACCGTGCCACCGTGCGACGGAGATCCTGCATCCTGGTGCAGGCGGAGAGGACGAGATGTGTCTCGATCGGGCCGTACGAGTCTTTCAGCCCGCCAAGATGAGCCAACCGCGCCGTCTCATTCGCGCCAAACCCCGGGGTATCGATAAGAATAAGATTGGCCTCGCGATGACGGCGGATGCCATCCATCACGTCAGCCGTAGTCTGCGCGGTCTCAAGCGTCACGCCTAATACATCGGCATACATGCGAAGATGTTCGACCGCCGCCGTACGGCAGGTATCCAAGGTGATCAATACAACTGATTTGTGCTCCTCCAGACGGTAATGTGTCGCGAGCTTCACGATCGCCGTGGTCTTGCCGACTCCGCTCGGGCCGACAAACATGGCGACATTGTAATTGTCCCCCGGGCTCAAGAGCGGCCCGCTGACCCGAATGGCCTCCTCAAGGAGCCGATGCAGCGTCTCCTGAATATCGCCATCTGTCAGGGTCGTCTCCGACGCAAGCCGTCGGCGAAGCGCAAGACAGAGATTCTCGGCGCTGGCCGGGCGCAGGCCTTGGGCGATCAACTGACGGCAGGCCCGGGCAATGGGAACGGGAAATCCTGCGCCACCAGTCGGCGCGGCATCGGGCAACGACGTCGTCAGGCGCTGATGCAGCTCTTGGAGATCCTGCTTCAACCGATATACTCGTTCCGTCGACTTAACGCGCGGAGACACAACCGGTGACGGCACAGGGGCCGACTGGACACTGGGTTGGGTCGTGGCGGAACGACGGAGTAAGGCGCTCAGGGTATCCTGAAACAGAGGAGCGGGCTCCGGTGCCGCAGGAGGGGTAGGCGTCACCGGCCGCGCTTCCTGCCGTTGTACCGGGACAGTCGGCTGAGGGATCGGCGCGAATTCCTTCGCGTCGCGATCGGTCGCCGCGGTTACCTCCAGCAACGGTTTACCAAATAATCCAAAGGGCAAGCTCCCCTGGCGTACGCGTTTCGTCGACAAGATAATGGCATCAGGCCCCAGCTCTGCCTTAATGTCGCGGATGGCCTCGTGCATGGTTTCAGCATGAAACAACTTCACTTTCATGGCTCACCTCACAATCGTGGGAGTTCGACATCCAACCTGATCGTATCCAGCGATTGAAGCTGGACCATTGCATCGATTTCATTGAGACCCAGCACCGGCACCGTGCGCAGAATCCGATCGGTCAAGCGGCGGATATGGCGCCGCAACGCCGGGGAGCAGAGCACTACCGGCTGCTGGCCACGCGCCGCGACCCGTTCCGCCGCCTGTTTCAACGCCGTCAATAACTTCTGGGAGGTACCAGGATCCAGATTCAGCACGCCCCCCTGCGGAAGCGCCGCGACCTGTTCACTGAGCGACCGATCTAAACGCGGATCCAATGTGATGACAGGCAACGTGCCGTCCGGAGCTTGATGCTGGCGCGTAATGGTTCGTGACAACGCCTGCCGCGCAATTTCTGTGAGTAATTCAGGATCTTTTGTCGAGCTTGCATGATCGGCAATCGCTTCAAGGACGGAACGCAGATCGCGGATTGGAATCCCTTCACGCAGCAAGTTCCCCAGAATGCGCACCACCGAGCCCAAGGGCAGTAACGTGGGAATCAATTCTTCGACGAGTCTGGGATGCGCCTTGGCCGTCTCGTCCAGCAACGCCTGTACCTCTTGACGGCCCAATAGTTCATGTCCATGACGTTTGATGATTTCAGACAGATGGGTCGCGATGGCCGAGCTGGCATCGACAACGGTATAACCGGCCAATTGCGCTTGTTCACGCATCGACTCCGGCACCCATAATGCGGGCAACCCGAACGCTGGCTCCTTGGTCGCCACACCCTGGATGGCGCCTCGCTGAGCTGTCCCTGGATCGATCGCCAGGACGTGCGACGGCAGCACCTCGGATTTCGACAATTCCACCCCCTTTAGCATGACGGCATACTCGTTGGGACGGAGTTGCAGATTGTCGCGAATATGGATCGGCGGCAGGAGAAAGCCCATCGTCTCGGCAAACTGTTTCCGCAGACCTTTGATACGTTCCAGCAGGGCAGTCCCATGCGTGCCTTCAACCATACCGATAAGGCCATAGCCCACCTGGACTTCCATCAAGTCGAGGGGAGCGACGTGAGATGCCGCCTCTTCAGATTTCGCAGCCGCAGCCGCAGCCGCAGCCGGGGCCGGCGTTGACTGCGTCGCTTGCTCTCCCTGTTGAGAGAGCCGGTAGGCTAAATAGGCGGCGGCTCCACCCAAGCCAAGAAATGCTAGGTGGGGCAGGCCGGGAATCAGGCCGAGGGCCAGCAAAATCCCGGCGGCGGTCCCCACTGCTTTGGGCGACACCAGGACTTGCCCCATAATATCGGTGCCGAGGTCGCCGTCGGACGCGGCGCGCGTCACAATGATGCCGGCTGCAGTCGACACAATCAGCGCCGGGATCTGTGCGACCAGCCCCTCACCCACCGTCAACAACGTATAGGTCTGCGCGGCCAGACCGGGACTCATGCCCTGCTGCAAGACGCCGATCGTCAATCCGCCCAAAATGTTCACGAACACGATGATGACCGCCGCCGTGGCATCGCCACGCACGAACTTACTGGCGCCGTCCATCGATCCGTAGAAATCGGCCTCTTCGGCAATTTCACGGCGTCGACGTCTCGCTTCCGTCTCGTTGATCAACCCGGCATTCAAGTCCGCATCGATACTCATCTGCTTCCCGGGCATAGCGTCCAACGTGAACCGCGCGGCCACTTCGGCCACGCGTCCGGCGCCTTTCGTCACGACGACAAAATTGATGATGACCAAAATCGCGAAGATTACGAGGCCGACCGTGTAGTTTCCGCCGACCACGAAGTTTCCGAACGCCCGAATCACCTCTCCCGCCGCTCCGGCTCCTTCGTTGCCATGGAGCAGAATGAGACGGGTCGAGGCGATATTCAGCGCGAGACGAAGGAGCGTGACCATCAGCAGCACGGACGGAAACGCCGAGAATTCGATCGGCCTCCGCACTTGCAAGCCCACAAGCAGGATGATGACCGACACGGTAATGTTGAAAGCCAGGAGGAGGTCGAGAAGAAATCTCGGCAGCGGCAACAGCATGACCATGATCACCGACACCACACCCAAAGACAACATAATGTCCGGGTGTTTGATGATCGACTGCGGTGAGAGGATCGGAGGCGTTGCCTGAATCGAGGTTTGAGCAGCCATATAATTTACACCTTACCTAGGCGCCTGTTTTGGCGTGAAACCGCGGGTGCGATAGACAAATGCCAGAATTTCTGCGACCGCCAGATAAAGATTGGAGGGTATCTCCTTACCGACCTCTACGAGTTTGTAGAGCGTCCGGGCCACAAACTTATTCTCGATCACCGATACGCCATGTTGCCTGGCCACTTCTCGAATCCGCTCAGCGAGAAAGCCCGCTCCTTTGGCCACGACGATGGGAGCGCCTGGCCGCGCGGTATCGTATTTCAGCGCGACGGCCAAGTGCGTCGGGTTAGTCACGACGACGTCCGCGGTCGGGACTGCAGCCATCATCCGTTTCTTCATCATCTCCCGCTGCATACTCCGCACGCGGCTCTTGATCTGCGGGTCGCCTTCCGAACTGCGATGTTCTTCCTTCACTTCGGCATGGGACATGCGCAACGAACGTTCCCACTCGAACCGTTGATAGAAATAGTCGGCGCCTGCGACGACGACGAACGCGCCGGTCACCGAGGCGGAGACTTTCAGGGTCAGCCATCCCATGACGGTCAGCAGACCCCAGATGTCATATTCCACGAGTTCCGGGAGCCGGCCCATTTCCCCTCGGAGGACGAACATACCGATGGCGGCAATGACCGAAATTTTGAGCAGCGCTTTGATCAACTCAGAGAGCGAACGGAACGACACCAGTCGGGAAAACCCCGACATGGGATTCAAACGCGAGGCGTCGAACGGAAATGAGGTTTTCCACATGAATCCCGTCTGCGCAAGCGAGGCGCCGGCTCCTGCGACCGCAAGGCCGCCCAAGACCGGAAGGAGCAACAGGATGGTCGACATACAGACTTGCACGACCAAGGAGTGAATATGATCGATGGTGAGACTCGCCTGAACTCCGCGATCGAATGAATTGGACAACCCCAGACGAATGACGTCGGTGAGCTGTTGCACACCGGGACGAATCAAAAAAAACAGCAGTCCAACTCCTGCGAGCTGCATGGCCGCCGTGGTCACATCACGGCTCATCGGGATGTTCCCCTCCAGTCGGGCATCCGCTTTCCGTTTCTCACTCCCCGGTTCTGTTTTATTATCTTTATCGTCAGCCATGTCCCATGATCCTCAAGAGACCATTGATGGTCTCGTGCAATCCGATGAATTCCCGTTCGAGCATCGAAACCATAAAGGGTAACGACAAACCCAAGACCACGAGCCCCGCGGCGATGGTCAGGGGAAAACTCAGCACGAAAATGTTGATCTGTGTCACGGCTCGCCCCAACATGGCCAGCAGGATATTAATGAGGACGACCGCCACGAGAACCGGTCCAGCCAGCTGCACGGCCACTTGAAACATATGCTGCGACAGGTGCAGCACTTCCTCGCCGACAGCGGGCGAGAGGTGTGCGCCGAACGGTGGAATCGACTCATAACTGGAGACGATGGCCGCCACGACCATCATGTGGGCATTCAGCGAGAGAAAAACCAAGGAGGCGACGACGCTAAACAGTTGCCCGACCATCGGGGTGGAATGCGAGGTCATCGGATCCAGGAGCTGCGCGATACTGAACCCCATCTGGCTTCCGACAATTTCTCCGGCCACCTCAAGCGCGGAAAAGAGCAATCTCACAGCCATGCCGATCACGAAACCGATCATCAGTTCACTCACAAGACCTGCCGTCATGGCGAGGGCGTCCGGAGGAACCGGCGGAAGATGCATGGCCGGCGCCAATGCCAGGGACAACATCAGCACAAGCGCCAATTTGATTCGAGGCGGGACGGTCCGTCCGCTCAACATCGGCATCGCCGTCACGATGCCCCCGATGCGGGAGGCCACGACGAGAAAGGACTGAAATTCAGGCAGCAGAAGATGGAGTGGCTGTGTCACGTTCATATTCGTTCGCCAACCGATGTCAATGCACGTAATTCGGAATGTTGGTGAAGAGCTCCGTCATAAATGTCGTCATCACACCCAACACCCATGGCATAAAAACGACGATGGCGCCGAATATGGTCAAGACCTTCGGCACAAACGTTAATGTGGCTTCATTCAACTGTGTCATGGCTTGCAAGGCACTGACCGCCAACCCGACGACGAGGCTGAGCCCCAGAAAGGGCGCGGACACGAGCAACGTGGTCTCTAAGGCCTGACGCCCTAACTCTGTCACCATCTCAGGTGTCATCTCGCTCGCTCCTTTCGAATCTCGCTCACGGCACGAGGCTCGTGGCTAGAGGCAATGGGAAAATTCTCGGACTGCGACTGACTGGCCTCTCGCCTCTAGCCTGTTCACTGGAAACTTTTGACTAACGATCCCACGATGAGATACCAGCCGTCTGCCAACACAAACAGAATCAGTTTGAATGGAAGAGAAATCATCACCGGCGGCAACATCATCATACCCATGGCCATCAAAATGCTGGCCACCACCATGTCGATAATCAGAAAGGGGATGTAGATCAAGAACCCGATCTGAAACGAGACTCTCAATTCGCTGAGAATAAAGGCCGGAATCACCACATGAAGAGGAACCTGATCCACCGTTTCCGGCTTTGGAATCTTGCCGAGGTCGATGAAGAGCTCCAGATCCTTATCTCGGATCTGTCTCAGCATGAAGGCGCGAATCGGTTGAATACCTTTCGTCCAGGCTTCCTCATACGAAATCTTTTCAGCCAGCAACGGCTCGACCGCCTGGCTGTATACCGTCTGCCCCACCGGTGCCATGACAAAGACGGTCAGAAACAGAGCCAGGCTGATCAGGACCTGGTTCGGGGGCACTTGCTGTGTGCCCAACGCCTGACGGAGGAATGAGAGCACGATGACGATTCTGGTGAAGGACGTGACCATGATAAAGAAAGCCGGCGCGAGCGAGAGCACCGTCAACAACGCGAGGATTTGAAAAACGACGGCGGTTTGCTTCGGACCGGTCTGCCCCAAATCGATGGTGACGGAAGGGTTGGTCCCTCCTACGGCATCCTGCACAAGACCGAATGAGAGCCCGCAAGTTAGTGCGATCAAGAAGAGACAGGCCGAAGGAGCCGGTAACGCCAGCCGGCGGTTAAGCAATAGCATGGCCGCCTTTCATCTCTGTCTCTATCTGCGCTGATAGGCCCGATGAGGGTACAGAAGAAACCTGCGACGGAGCGGCCGCCGCCTTGGCCAGCAATTGTCGAACCTGCTCCTGATCCGTAATCCGCCCAAAAGACACCAGATCTGTGGGGGTGACGCCGACGATCAGGAACTCTCCTGCCACCGATACGAGCGAAATCGTCTTGCGGGGACCGAGGTAACCGCTTCCCAGCACCTGCACGATCGGCGCAGTCACAGGCGTGAACAGTCGCGCGCCGCCAAACCGCCGAACCAGCGCAACCAGCCCGGCGATAAGAGCTAGGACCAGCGCAAGGGCCGCCGCCATACGTAAGAAGCTGTCCCAGAAGTCGACCATGCCGTCTCCGTCTCCCCTAGTCCTAGCCGAGTTGCTGAACCCGTTCGACCGTGCTGATGACATCGGTCAACCGGATGCCGTATTTCTCGTTCACCACCACCACTTCACCGCGCGCTATCAGCTTATTATTGACCAGCACTTCCATGGCTTCGCCCGCAAGTTTTTCGAGTTCGACCACAGACCCCTGCCCGAGCTGCAGTAATTCTCGAATTGCCATCTTGGTCGACCCCACCTGCACGGTCACCTGCATGGGAATATCGAGGATAAAATCCAAATTCTTCTGCGCCGGCACAGCTCCACCATTGTCGACCTGCGGAAACGAAGCCACCGGAGGGGACGATGTACCGGATTCAGGTTTTGTGACGTCGGTATCAGCCATAGATCGTTCTCCTCAACAACAGGGCTCGCTTACGCAATCACCTTCGATACACGACAGGCATGGTTCCCCTTGAAGACACCGGGGCTTCCTTGAAACTTCAAATATCCCTCGACAAAACAATCCAGGGGATCGCCCGGCCGTTGATCCAAGACGATGACATCTCCCGCCGTAAAGTTGAGCACGTCTTGCACCTTGACGGAGGCGGTCCCGAGCCTGACGGCGACATTGAGTTCGCATTCTTGCAATCTCTCCCGAAACCGGCCGGCCCACCCGCCGTCTTGCTCGACATGATCGGACACCAGTCCCGAATAGAGCTTTTCTTTGATAGGTTCGAGCATGGAATAGGGATAGACGATGAACATATCGCGGGCGGTTTCACCGATCACCACTTGCAGCGTCACCACAGCCACGATCTCGGAGGCGGAGACCACCATGGCAAACTGGGGGTTACTTTCCGAGCGCACATGCTGGATCTTGACCGTCATCAGCGCTTCCCAGGCTTTCTCGAGATCGAGGAAGGCCTGCTGGACCAGTTTTTTGATGACGCGCAATTGGATCGGCGTAAAGTCGCGGCCTTCCGGTTTGACGTGTGTCTGCCCTTTGCCGCCGAAAAAGTAATCGACAATCAGATAGACCAGGAACGCGTCCATGACAAAGAGCCCGTTACTCCGAAGCGGCTCCATATGAAAGACGTTCATCGAGGACGGCATCGGCACCTTCTTGAGGAATTCGCCGAACTTGGTGATCTGTGTGCCGACGACGGCGAATTCAATCGTGTCATGGAGCGCCGCCCCCCACGAAATCGTTTGCCGGCGAATGAAACGATCGTTGATCAACTCGAGCGTCGGCATCCGTCCGCGAATGATCCGCTCTTGATTGAACAGATCGAACTGCTTAGCCCCCGATGCAGCAGCCGGCTCCTCTGCCGGTTTGGATTCGACGGCACCGGAATCAACTCCCTTTAAGAGAGCATCGATTTCGTCTTGGGAGAGGATTTTTTCCATAGGTCCGGATCGTCCTTGTGGCTACTGCACGACGAAGTCAGTGAAATACACCGTATGGACGGCCGGTTTGGGGAGCAGACTGTTGACCCGCTGCGTAATTTCGTCGCGCAGCTGGAATTTCCCCTGGGTCGTACGAATCGACGAAGATTCTTTGCTGGTTAACAGCACAAGAATCGTATCGCGTACCTGCGGGATGCGTTCGGTCAAGGCATCCGCCCCCTCCTGATTGTCCATCTCCAGCTTCACCGTCAGCTTCAAATACTTCACATCTTGGGCATCGGCCAAGTTGACGATGAAGGGGTCCACATCGAACATGACGCCCTTAGCCACGACGGCTTTCCCCTCTCCTTTATGCCCGCTCTCGCCGTGACTCTCGGCTTTCGACTCGCTGGCTTTCGGTTCGCTGGCCTCTGTTTTCGCCTCGTCGCCTCCATGCCCTCCAGAGGTCATCTTGAAAATTGCGAAGGCCGCTCCGATGCCCAGCAAGAGAGTCCCGACAACAATGATGATGACCATTTTCATGGGGATCCCGGCGGAGACTGCGACCGGGGCCTTCCCATCTTCAGCAGCTGCTGCATCTGACATAAGATCCTCCTCTAGTCCAACGGTGTCAGGAACAGGGAGTTTGCAATGCGTATGCCACAAGAAATTCGTTCAGTTCGACGCGCCTCAAGCGAGGAACCCACGCCAAATGAGTAGATTCGTCGTAACGGAGGAGAGGAAACACAGAGGATGAGAGGACGGGACGCCAGTCGATTGACGATGTCAAAATCCTGACAGGGAACGCCAGTCGGACAACAGATCGATGACGAGGGTATCGGCTCCTGGGAGAAAGAATGGCTCCCGTGAGGTGGGTCACGCGCGCGGCGGCGCATGACCCACCCATCACAGCGGACTACCGCTTGAGATTGACGAGTTCTTGGAGAATCTCATCGGATGTCGTGATGACGCGAGAGTTGGCTTGGAAACCACGTTGGGCGGCGATCATGTCGATAAAACTTTCACCCAAATCGACATTCGACAGTTCCAGCGTATTGGACTTCAATTTGCCCAATCCCGCGCTCTCCGGAACTCCCGTCACCGGTTGCCCTGAGTTGCCGGACTCCGCAAAGGTATTGTTCCCGGTTCGAGTCAAACCAAGGGGGTCGGGAAAACGTGCCAAAACCACTTGAGCCAGCGCCCGCAACTGACCGTTGGAGAACCGTCCATTGATGACCCCGTTCCCGTCGACCGAAAAGGCCTGGAGTGAACCGGCCGCATACCCGTCTTGCGTCAGTTGAACCACCGCGGATTGCGAGCCGAACTGAGTCGTGCCGTCCAATCCGTTACCACCCTCCGTCGTGACACTGGTGCCATAGTTATAGGTGAGCAGCTGATCGGGCGTCGCCCCGTTGAAATCGATTTGCATTTGCCCCGGCACTGTCCCGGCTGTCCCGGCTGCCGTCCCTGTATCAAACCGGATGGCCACACTCTCGCGGTCGAGCGTACCGTCCGTGCCAAATGTGAGGGTCCCGGCCCCGACCCTGGTGATGCCGAGTGTGGCATCGATATTCGCCGAGGCATAGTTGGCCGTCACCACGTCATTGCTGTTGGCCGTTACATTGTAGTTCCAGGTATTACTTCCGGCCTTGGTGAAATAGGTCGTGAGGAGGTGACTATTTCCAAGAGAATCGTAGACGGTCATCGACGTCGAAAAATTCGAGGTCCCTGTCGGATCGGCAATACTGAAGTTCGTGCCTGTCGTGGATGTCCCGGCCAGCATATTGAGGTTCGCGCCCAAGGTGTCGGCGCCATTGGCCGTGACGACGACCGCTCCTGTGCCGGTGGTCGTGTTATTAGTCACCCCAGCGAGCCCTGACGCAAAGGTGAAAAACCCCGCCGCATTGACCGAAGCGGTGAAGCCTGTATAGGCGGCGGTTCGAAACGGGTCGGCGGGCGTCAACGCACGCACACCGTTCTGAATGGCGGTGGCTAAGGCCGCGCCCGTCAAGCCGGCAGCCACTGTTACGACCTGGGCCCCGTCGCCGTTCAAATTGATATTAAATGAAAGGTTGCCGACGGCACTCGTCGTGGCAGATGCCGCGGAGCCGACGACATTCCCTTCCACGCCCGTAATCGGTGCGGCTGAATTCAAGTTCGCAGCCAGGAACGCTAAATTTGTGTCATTCGGCGAAGCGGTGGTAGAGGGAAGCGACACATCGCCGATCGACCCGGTAATCGTCCCGGTCGTGTCGGCGAGAAAGCCCCGTAATTTAAAACCGCTCGGATCGACGACATTGTTATCCTTATCCAACCGGAACGTCCCCGCTCGACTGTAGAAGGTGCCGCCCTGGGCATCCTGCACAATGAAGAATCCGTTGCCGTCGATCGCCATATCGAGGACGTTGGCCGACGTGGCCAACGACCCCTGTGAGAAGTTGCCTTGCACCGACGTCAGCGCGACGCCGATGCCGGTCTGGACGGAACCGGATCCGCCCGATATCGATGAACTGATCAAATCGGCAAAGGTCGCTTTGCTCGATTTGAATCCGACCGTTTGCATATTGGCGATGTTGTTGCCGATCACCGACAAAGCGGTACCGTTCGCATTAAGTCCGCTGACACCGGCAAACAATGAGGACAAAAGACCCATGGTTTACTCCCTCCTTCTGAGTTCTATGACAATGAATGACAACAGCCTATTTCAGACTTCTTAACGAAACTCAATGACGGCGCTTGGATCGATCGTATTCTCGCCCGCAGCCAGTCTGGGCTGACCTTCGACCACCCGGATGCCGGAAACGGTCAGACGCGAGGTCGCCGTAATCGGCACCGGTTGATTCTGGCTATTCCTGGCCGCCACCGAATAGGTATAGGTCCCTGGCGGCATCAGCGTGCCGTTCCCATCTCGCCCGTCCCACACGACATGCTGCTCTCCAGCGCTCTGCGCTCCGAGATCGAGCGTCCGGATTGTCTGATTACTCGCATTCAGAATAGACGCCCTGACGGACACCGCATCCTCGTTCAGATTGTAGTCGAGCGGCGCGGGCCCCGAACCCAATGGGATAATCGCACCCTCGACACGCACATCCCTGCCAATCAGCGGCAACAAGGAATACTGCAGACTCGAGTTCTGTGCATCGAGAACCTTTCCCAGCAGGGTCGATTGATTGGAGCTCTGTTCCAGTTGGCTGAACTGCGCTAATTCCGCCACAAACGACGAGCTGTCCATCGGCTTCAATGGGTCCTGGTTCTTCAGCTGCGTCACAAGCAGATTGAGAAAATCGTTCTTCCCAAGTTCGGCCTGTTTCAACGATGCCGGCGTCGGATTGGCCGCGGATGCGATCGTCGATGATGTAGCTCCATTAATAGTGGCCATGATACGTCTCCTTCGTTCTCTCGTTATGCAAAATAGCTGAGGATGCCGGTTCGCGGCGCCGAGGGAACCGGCGCATCGTGAGGAGTATCCTGCGACCGGGACTCTCGCCGCTGCTGGGATGGGCCTTGATGGGCCTGCGACTGCCCGTTCAGCCCTGACTGATTCGTGCGATCCTGATCGACATGCACCTGAAAACGCCCTAAATCCAAACCGGCAGTCGATAACTGGGTGCTCAATTGTTCCTGCTGACCGGTAAGCATCTGACCGAGTTCGGCACGATCAGTCGACATGTGTGTATGAATCGTGTGGTCGGACAAAACGACACGGACACGAAGCTGACCGAAGTCGGCAGGAGACAGATCGAACTGCACGGACTGTGTCCGTGGAACAGGCGTCGGCTCAGCATCGGGGCTTAACGGGTTGGTCGGCTGTGGCACGACAACGGAGGATGCCGGGGCAGACCTGATATTCGGCGGAGTACCTCCTTGCCCCTGCTGATACGACGAATATTGCGTTCCCCCTTCGACTGGTTCACTCGTCCTTGGCTGTGGGACAGGAGACGAGACCTCCGTCGATTGAAGGTCGATATGAGACAACCACTTCAGCCCCTCATCCTTATTCTGTCCGCCTGCTCCTGGATTGAAGCCCTGTTTCTCAGCCGGCATGCGCTCAGCTGCGGCTGCTTGCGCCACCGAAGAGGTGGCCTCACGATGTTGTTGACGGAGGGACAACTCACCCTTCCCAGCAATCTGTTGTTCCGGTGACCAGTCGGACTCTGCCGCAACGTCCTCACCCTTCTGACCAGGCTGCAGCGTCGTCATCGTCGAGGCCTGCTGGACGAACTCCTGACCTTGCGAAGCTATTGGCTTTGATGGAACAGGAGTCTGAGAAGCTTCTCTCTCTTGCTGTTCCTTGATGGGAAAAGCCTGATCGAGAGTAGGGCTCTCGGCTTTCTGGCTCTGCTCAGTGGTGAGCGGCGTACCTATGTCGGATGGCTGAACAGATGTTGCAGAGGTATCGGTTTTCTCACGGCTCGGTGTCGCCTCTGACGCCGACGGAGACACCTTGGCAATGATGTCACTCTTAGCAGAAGTCTTAGGCTGAACGACAGGAACCTCGGTCCAGTTGTCTGAAGAAACCAGTCCCAAGCCCTCCTCAGCCGGCTGAGTGGCCGGTTGGCTCATCAACGATTCGGATACGACTGAGCGCCCATCAACGTCGGCCGTTGGCAGATCCGACCCAACGACGACCTGCGTCTGATCGACCTGGGAGGGTGGAGCCACCAGCGTAGCCCCGACCAACGAGGTCAACAGGGGATCAGAGCTAGACATGGTCGAGGACGAACTGTCATCGGTCTCAGACTGCGAGGTCTGAGACTCGGTGTCCGTACGAGAAGCCGTCTCCTGTTGTGGGGTCATCGACAGATCGGACATCCCTGCGGAGGAGTGATCGTCGGTCTCAGTCTGAGGAAGACGAGATTCTGTATCCATGTTGTCCGCGGTGTCTGTCGCCTTCTGCATCTGGCTGCGGTGAGCCGACGGGGTCGTACTGGAAGATCGATTCTCACGCTCTGACTGCGAGGCACGTGGTTTGGACCCTCGACTGCCATCGGTCTTGGATGACAGACCACGGTGCGTAGACTGCGTGGTGCTGGATGACCGACTTTCTCGCTCACCCTGAGAGGCGCGCGACTTCACGTCCCTCCTGGCTTCGACCCGCTGCGAGGCGGCCTGCAAGACCGATGAGAATCCCCTCTCCTGAGAAGCCGCGCCAACCGAGTTTCCAGCGGCGAATGGCTGGAGGTCTCCGCTCGCCGGTGCGGTGCCGATCTGTGGGCTGAGTTGTTGAAAGTCCATAGGTCCTCGTTGTCCTTATGGGTAATAGGGGCACATTGTCATTGTGGATCTTTCAAGGCTCATGCCAGACCAAATGGCGAGACATCTCGCGATTGGCGTGCACTTTGATGAAATCGATGCGGCAAGAAACACGACTGCGGAAAAAGATACCGGATGATGGGGTAAAAAATACCGGGAGCAACCAGAAGACAGAAACCGGTCAGGGGTTGGAGAGCAATTGTTCGGTGAGTTTTGCGGCGCGGTCCACTTTAACCTGCGCGAGGATCGATCCGGCAGTCTTGCCTTTCACCAATCGGAGAATCTCCAGGGCCTTTCGATCCGGCATCTTTTCAAGACGTGCGGCGGCCTCCTCGGCAGGCATGCTTTCATAGATCTTCGTCAACTGTGCGTATCGTTGACTATGCTCATCGGCCGCTTGTTTCTTCTGCGCCGCGCTCTGCCCTGCAGCCGCCTTCTCCTGCTGTTCCTTCGCACGGAGGCGGCGCTGTTCTGCCGCCTCGACTTTGCTCAAAATCTGCTCAATTTCAGCCCTGAGATTCGTCAGTCGATCTTCCGATGTCCGGACCGTTTTCTCACGGCGCTCCAAATCATCTTGCCGCTGTTGGAACATCGCCACCACTTCCTCCGGCAGATTGATCGCGGGGCCTTGCGTTTGTGGCGCCTCTGCCGGTGAGGACTCAGCCGATACGGCCTTGGTCTCTCCCGGTGGCATCAACTCGGCGGGCAAGTCCTTGGAGATGCCTGCCTTGGGGAGGGCCTTGCGGGTGGCAGTAGGAGCAGTCGCAGGAGCGGACGAGGCATCGTTGAGCTGCACGACCGTCCAGCACAACACCATGATCACACCCAGCATGATTGAGACAGACCAGATCTGCCTCCCCCACCCCCTGCAAGGACGACGAGGTCCTTCCGCATGAGTGCGTGAGAGGGTAATCCGGTCTCGTTGTTGGTCTATCCGATATTTGCTCATCATGATTGATGCGTGCTAGGCATTCCACTCGTACGGCGCGCGGACTCATCCATTTGCAGTTGCTCTGCACGATACTGAATCACTCGCTGCTGCTGGCGGAGCCGTTCAGCGAGACGGTCGAGAGTCCGACGCTCCTGCATCGCAATCTGCAACTCTTGCTGCTTCTGATGCCATTCTTCACGGCACCGGCATTCAGCCTGCCAGGCTTGCGTAAGTAAGGCGGCTTCCGCATCACAGGTGACTTGCCATTCAAGAAACTCTTCCAACGCGATTCCTCTGCTGGCCTTGGCCACATAACGCTCAGCCGTCATCCGCGCCTGTGCGTCGAGGGCCTGACAGGCGGATTCAGCATCTTGAAGATTCTGGCGAGCGTGAAGCAGATCCATACGCAACAGATCTTCCACTTGTGCACGATAGCGTCGTACCGCATCGAGTTTCATGCGGTGCTCTTCATCAGCGCGAGTAAATCCTGAACCGATGCCCCAAGATCGGCCGGTTGTTCGATCTCCTGACGAAGAAAGGCATCGATCCCATCTTGTGCGGATACGGCCCGGTCCAGCGCCTTGTTCGTCCCCGCCTTATAGGCACCCAACAGAATGAGATCTTCCGATTGTTGATAGCGGGCCATGAGCTCGACCATGGCCCGGGCCGCCGAATAATGCTCGCGCCCCACGATGTCTTTCATCACCCGGCTCGTACTGTTCAACAGATCGATCGCAGGAAAATGGTTGCGCGCGGCCATCTGCCGTGAAAGCACAATATGTCCATCGAGAATCGATCGCACGGTTTCGGCAATAGGATCGGACACCTCGTCGCCGTCCATCAGCACCGTGTAGAGTCCGGTGATCGTGCCGGATCCTGGCCCGGTCCCGACTCGCTCCAGGAGCTTTGGAAGGAACGTAAAGACCGACGGCGTATATCCCTTTGTGGTCGGCGGTTCGCCGATGGCGAGCCCCACTTCACGCTGGCTATGGGCCAAGCGGGTCAGCGAGTCCATCATTAAGAGGACCTGCTTTCCGCAATCGCGAAAATATTCCGCAATCGCCGTCGCGATCAATGCGCCCCGCAACCGTACCAGCGGAGGCTGATCCGACGTGGCCACAATGACGACCGACCGTTGGAGTGCAGCCGGCGTGAGGTCCCGTTCGAGGAATTCGTTCACTTCTCTGCCTCGTTCACCGATCAGAGCAATCACATTCACGTCGGCTCTGGTGTAGCGGCTCATCATGCCGAGCAAAACGCTCTTGCCCACGCCTGCACTGGCAAAGATCCCGATCTTTTGCCCCAGACCACAGGTAAGACAGGCATTGATCGCCCGGACACCGAGGTCGAGCGGTTTTGTAATGCGTGCACGCTGGAGCGGGTTGAGCGGGGCCGCATGGAGCGGATATTGACGCTCCGTCACCAGCGGACCCTTTCCATCGAGTGGTTCGCCAAGCCCATCCAGCACCCGACCGAGCAGTTGCGGACCTACCGGTACCGACGCACAATGCCCTTTCATCAAGAGTCGGCTTCCAGGGCCGATCCCTCGCATCTCCCCGAGCGGCATCAAGAGGACACGATCACCGCGAAATCCGACGACCTCTGCGAGCACGGCCCCTTCTCCGTCCTCGCGAGTAACCTCGCAGAGCTCTCCCACAGAAGTCATGGGGCCATAACCCTCGATCACAATCCCAACCGCCTGGGCCACACGGCCGGAAACGGCAAGAGGATCTGTCCGGTCAATCAGTTCAGCGAGATCCACCGCGCCCCCGTTTCTGTAACACCTCTCCGAGCCGCAGCAACTGCGCGTCTAGAGAGGCGTCGACTAATCGATTCGTTGTCGCGACCACACAACTGCCACGCGAGAGTGAGGCATCGCCTTCAATGTGCAGCACCAACGCCGTCTCTCGATCGCGACTCAGCTCAGGCCTCGCCGCTTCAAGGACCGACACATCGGAGGGGTGGGTGCGGACCGTCACCACGCCTGATTCACGAATTGTCGCCAAGGCGGCTTTCAACTGCGCCGTCACAACATCCTGATGCTCGGCGATCGTGCCTCGTAAGATGCGCGCAGCCAGACTGAAGGCCAAGGCAGCCACATCATCCTCCATCGTGGTACTGAACGATCTCCAGACTTCCTCCAACTGCTGCACGGCATTGGCGAACAGCGTCTGTTCATGCCGGTGCGAGGCGTCGTCACGCACCGCGGCTCGGCGTTCGCCTTCAGCAATCCCCCGGTCGTAGTCGGACGGGCCGCTGGTCGTGACGAACTGATGGCCTGTCCCAAAATCGATCAATGACGGATTCTCCAACCGCACGCCGCCCTCACGCACCACCGCCTGTTTCAACACGGCATTTTCTACCCGCAGGCGATAGA
Organism: Nitrospirota bacterium; assembly: GCA_030645475.1. Classification (NCBI taxonomy): domain Bacteria; kingdom Pseudomonadati; phylum Nitrospirota; species Nitrospirota bacterium. The sequence continues at coordinate 94,412 of JAUSMA010000065.1, read as the reverse complement.
GCTCGAGGAGTCGTTTGACCGTCAGGAGCACCATGTCGCACTCGAAGGGTTTCATCAGAAATTCAGTCGCACCGGCCTTCATTGCTTGAACGGCGAGATCGACCGTGGCATATCCCGTCATCACCACTCCGATCATACGCGGATCGATCTTCACGGCCTGCTGGAGCAAGGACAGGCCATCCTGGTCAGGCAATTTAATGTCGGTGATCATCAACGAAGCCGGTGCGATCTTGAGCGCTGCGAGAGCTTCCCGCGCCGACCCAACCGCACGGATGCGATACCCATCTGACTGGAGTAATACGGTCAGTAACTTCTGGATCGACAGCTCATCGTCGACGATCAAGATTGACGTGTCACGCTGCCAGGTGGCACGTGGTGCAGGCTGCGACAGGGTGGATTCCATACTCAGGGGACTCCCCATTTACACCAGCGCCTCCCCAGCGCCTGAGATCACAATGCGGCCCTCTTCTTCCAACTTCCGGCAGACCTTCAAGATATTCTGTTGAGCCTTCTCCACATCCGCCACCTTCGCCGGTCCTCGAGCCTCCATATCCTCTTTCAACATTTCGGAAGCGCGACTCGACATGTTCTTCAGGAACTTCTCCTTCACGTCCGGACTGGCCCCACGAAGCGCGACAGGTAAATCTTCCTTGCTGACTTCCTTCATCAGCTCTTGCATCCCGCGATCGTCGAGTTTGATCAGATCGTCGAACACGAACATCAAAGCACGGATGGCATCGGCCAGAGCCTGATTTCGCTCGGCAATCTTGGCCATAATGCCGCCCTCGGTCGCTTTATCCACCCGAGTGAGAATATCCGCGATCACCTGGGAGCCACCCACTGTCAGGGATTGGGCGCCGGAGTTGGCAATCAAAATGTCTTGGAGCGCACCGCTCAGTTCCTCGAGCACGTCCGGCTGAACTTCCTCCATCGTCGCCAACCGATGGGCCACATCCGCCCGCAGCTCTGCTGGTAAGCCCGTGAGCACCTGCCCTGCCTGCTCTGGCTCCATATGAGCCATGATGAGAGAAATAGTTTGAGGGTGCTCAATCTTGAGCATTTGCGACACGGCCTTGGCATCCACCCACTTCAACGCATCGAGCCCCGGATAGACTCGGCTATTCATGGATTCAAGCAAACGGGCCGCTTTCTCAGGACCGAGTGCTTTTGTGAGAATGGTTTTGATGTAATCTTTCCCCTGAAATGAGACTTCGCCGGTCGCGCTGGCTTTTTCAAAATCCCCCATCACACTCTGCTCTTCTTCCTTCGAGATATTGGCAGTATCGTTCATGAACGTGCCCAATTTTCTGATTTCCTTGGGGTCGAGGCTCTTCATCACCAACGCCGCCGCATCTTCACCGATCGCTCGCAGGAGAATCGCCGCTTTCTTTTCACCGGTTAATTGCGTAGCCATTGCAGCAAGTCCTCTTTACTGATCGGTCTTCAACCATTGTTTAACGATGACAGCCGTCGCTTCAGGATTGCTGCGTGCCATATCGATGAGTTGTGAGCGCGGTTTCCCGTCCAGAGCCGCTTCGACCTGACTGACCGAAGCAGGCAATGACGCGGTGGCACTCTGTTCTAATGCAGTCCCCGTCGATCCCAACATGCCCAGCAGCGGGCGCACGACCATGAACAGGATCAGGAGAAAGAGCAGCCCGCCGACCCCATACCGAAGATAGGGCAAGAAGGGATTCGTCGCATCGGCCGCAGCCTCGACACCCTGGGTGGACGGCTCTTCAGTCGCGATGTCGAATTGCACATTCGTCACCTGGACTTGATCCTGGCGCTCAGCCGAATAGCCCATCGCTTTTTTCACGATTTCCTCGATGCGCTTCATGTCTTCTTCAGACCGTGCGACATACTTCTTGACCTGATCGGCTGCCGGCTTTCCGTCTGCAGAGGCCTTCGCTCCTTCGTAGATGCCGTCCACGAGCACCGCTACAGAGAGCTGCTTAATGTTGCCGCTTGATTCCACGATGCGGGACACGGTCCGGCTGATTTCGTAGTTCACCGTCTCGTTCTTGGTCTGATTACTGGTCGAGCTGGTCTGAGGCGGCTCTTGGTCGGTTCCGGGCGGCACATTCGATTGGACACCTGGGACGCCACCGGATACGCCATTCACGCCATTCGATTTCTCCTGTCCTCGCTGTTCGCTCCGCACGACTTGGCCGTTCGGATCGTACCGCTCTTCCGTCGTTTCAATTTTGCGGAAGTCGAGGATACTCGAGACGCGCACGACCGCTTTATTCTGTCCGACGATCCGCTCCAACATGGATTGGATACGGGTTTCAATGTCCTTCTCCACCGTCCGCTGGTATTCCAATTGCGACCCGGTGAGCCCTGCCGCGTCATCGCTCCCGGCGGCCGACGAAAGGAGCCGTCCATGGCCATCCACCACGGTGACATCTTTCACTTGGAGCCCCTCAACGCTGCTCGCCACAAGGTGAACGATGCCGTTGACTTGAGTCTTGGCGAGAGCCTGTCCGTTCCGCAACGACACCACGATCGAAGCGCGCGCCCGATTTTCTTCGGTCCCGAAAAGCCGCCGTTCCGGGGTCGCGAGATGCACGCGGGCTCGTTCGATCTCCGGCATTTGGGCAATAGTTCGAGCCAGTTCGCCTTGCAGGGCGCGACGATAATTGAGTTTCTGCACGAAATCAGACATCCCGATCGACGAACGATCGAAAATCTCAAATCCTACACCGCCACCATGCGGGAGCCCCTGGGAGGCCAACTGCAATCTCAATTCATGCACTTGCGCACTAGGAACCAAGATGGTCGTGCCACCGCCGGTCGTCTCGTACGGCACCTTCGTTTCTTTTAGTTTATCCACAATCCCGGATGCATCCTCAGGGTTGAGGTTGGTAAATAACACCTGCATGTCTGGTTGTTGCGTCCAGAGGGTCACGGCAATCAATCCAGCAATCGAGCCGGCGAGCGCAACCAGAATGATCAAGCGTTGATTGATGGAAAACTTTGACAACATAGAGCCCTACTCCTCGCTACGCGACAGCTGGGTTACATCTGCATCCGTTGAATTTCTTCATAGGCCGACACCAGCTTGTTCCGGATCTGCATCATCAGCTGGAAGGAGATATCCGCCTCCTGTAACGCGACCATCGTCCCATGCACGTTCTGCGACTGGCCGGTCATCAGCGCATCTGTGGCCTGGCTGGCTTGCAGCTGAATATCGTTGGCCTTACTGATCGCATGCTGCAACGTATCCATAAATCCAGTGGCTGGGGTGCCACCTGAACCCTGAGACGCCGTGCCCAGTTCCCCAAATGACGGTGTCGGAATCGCAATCGGCTTGATCTGATCCATGACTACCTCCCGATCTCCAGAGCCTTATTCATCATGGCGCGAGTGGCATTAATCGCTTGCACGTTCGCTTCATACGAACGCGATGCACCGATCATGTTCACCATTTCTTCCATGACATTGACGTTCGGCATCTTCACGAAACCTTTTTTATCGGCGTCAGGATGGCGCGGATCATAAATCGCTTGACCGGGTTTTGAATCTTCATGCACACGCAGCACCTTCACGCCGTCGAGCGCATGGGCTCCAGGCCCAGTTGCCACTTGCCGGAATGTGCGCTGAAACGGGCTGGTGACGGGCGTGGACTGAAAGACCACATCCCGGCGTTTATAGGGCCCTCCACCAGGCGTATGGGTAGACTGGGCATTCGCCAGATTACTGGAGATCACATTCAGTCGACGGCGTTGTGCGTCTAAAGCCGTAACGGACACTGCCATGCTATCGGTCATTTCCATGGTCGTTCCTCCAGGCTGAAGGCTAGAGGCGAAAGGTAAGGGGCGAGGGGGTCACAGGCTTGTCGCCCCTTGCCCCTAGCCGCATGCCTCTCGCCGTTTTTGTTATCGCGCATCCCGTACCGCTCCCATCAATTGACGCAAGCGGATCGCCATGATCGCGGCAGCCCCGTTGTATTGCATGGCGTTGTCGGACATCTTGGCCATTTCCAGCTCCATGTTCACCGAGTTGGCATCCAAGGGAAGGTCGCCTGCCGGCACATCACTGAGCGTTCCGACGACCCGCTGAAATCCATCCCCCTGCGGACCGAAGTGTTTGCCCTGCGTCACCGCCAGCGTCACCGGTCCTTGACCACGCTGCGCCGCTTGGAGCGAGTCTCGGAAATTGAAGTCGGTGGCACGGTAACCGGGGGTTTCTTCGTTCGCAATATTCGAGGCGATGACGCGCTGCCTCGCTTGCCGCAAATCCAAGGTGCGATGAACCAATTGCATGGTGCGATCAAAGATCATCATGATGCGTCTCCTCTTGGCTCCGTCCCACAGATGTCATCATTGCAATCGCGATGCCATCTTCAATCGGCAGAATCTGACTGCAACGACAGAGTCTGCCGGATCGTTTCGTCCAATACGCTTCCTGCCGATCGGCAGGAGTTGCCCAGCGGGAACGGTCCACTCCGGCCAATACCAATAGGTCAAGCCGAGACTGGGCACGTTTCCCCCCGGTACTCGCGAAGCTTGTTCCGCAAGGTTCGAATACTGATGCCCAGTTCTTTCGCTGCATGAGTCCGATTCTCATGCACACGAGCCAAGGTTTGAAAAATCAGCTCGCGCTCCATTTCCCACAACGATCCATTCACAGAAGACTGCGGTACGGACGGGACTGGCACAGAGGCGGCTGGTTGGGCGCCGGCCTCCAGCAATAAATGGCTCGGGAGAATCGGCTCGTTCCCGGCTAACAACACGGCGCGCTCCATGACATTCTCCAACTCGCGCACATTCCCTTTCCATCGCCTCTCCTGAAGCACGGCATAGGCGGCCGCCGACACCGCCGGTTGCGGAAGGCCGTTACGTGCCGATGAAACGGCCACGAAATGCCTCACGAGCAACGGAATGTCCGCAGGCCTTTCCCGTAGTGGCGGCACAGTGATGGGGAAGACATTCAGCCGGTAATACAAGTCCTCTCGAAACCGCCCCTGCTCGACTTCGTGATAGAGCGAACGGTTGGTCGTCGCAATGAGACGGATGTTCACAGACACCGGCTCGCGCCCTCCGACTCGATCCACCTCTCGCTCCTGAATCACCCGCAGTAACTTCGCTTGCAAGCTCATGTTCATTTCGCTGATTTCATCCAGCAACAGGGTGCCGGTATGTGCCATCTCGAACTTACCGAGTTTCTTCATGATCGCCCCGGTAAAGGCGCCTCGCTCATGGCCGAATAATTCGCTCTCCAGAAGCCCATCCGGTAATGCCGCGCAATTCACGGCGATAAAGGGACGATGGGCACGTGGGCTTCGGCTGTGAATAAAGCGCGCCAGCAACTCTTTTCCCGTACCGCTCTCTCCATGGATGAGGACAGTGGCTTGGCTTGCCGCGACTCCTTCAACGGTACTGAGGAGCCTTGCCATGCCGGGATCTTGTGTCAGGATCGACCGCTGATCGATCGGCACAGCCGGGGACATCGAGGCATCCGCGCCACAGGCTTTGAGATTGGCAATGACCCGCTCCAGTAAGTCGGTCGAGAACGGCTTGAGAATGTAATCGCTCGCTCCGTACTTCATCGCCTCCACGGCAGTTTCCACGGTCCCATAGGCGGTCATCAGCACCATCAATGTCTGCGGCGAACGGCTTTTGATCTCCTTGATCAAGTCGAGTCCACCGAGCCGTGGCATTTTTAAATCGGTGACCACTAACCAGGGTTTATAACGGCCAACCAGCTCGACGGCATCGGCGCCATCCATCGCACCCTGTACGTCGTAACCCAGCCGGCGAACAGACTCCATTAAGGCCATCCGCATGGAAGGATCATCGTCGACGATTAAAATTCGTTCAGCTTGTGCAGGAACATCCGCCACCGGAGATTCTGTATTATGGTCGGTCATGCCGATGTCTCCTCTCCAACAAGCAGTCGTTCAGCGATCAACTCCGACGCAGGGTACCCTTCCGAGAACGAGAGAACAGGTGATTTCTGTATCGGCAGAGGGCTCGTCGCATGATGATTCGGGAGTACGATGGTAAATGTGGTGCCGCGTCCTTCCTCACTCTCGACGTCGATTCGGCCACGATGCCCTTCGACAATCGCGTGGACGATAGCCAGACCTAACCCGGTGCCTTCATCCCTGGTGGTGAAGAAGGGATCGAAGATCCTTGAACGCTGCGCCGCCGGGATGCCGATACCCGTATCCGACACCGAAAGACAGATACCTGCTCCGCCGGATGTCGCCTCCGCAGCCGGTCTCGCCGACAACGTCAAGGTTCCACCGTTCGGCATGGCGTGGATGCTGTTCAGGATCAAGTTGAGGAGCACTTGCTTCATCTGCCCGGCATCGCACCACATGTGTGATGCTAATGGATTGACATCCAGACGAATATCCACTCTGGCGCCGGCGACGGCATGGGCGGCCAGGGTCAAGGCATTCAACATCAGGGCTTCCGTCTCATGGCGTTCTCCATGGGAACAGTCGGGCTTGGTATAGAGCAGCAGGTTCGTGAGGAGACGATTCATCATGTGGACCGACGACGAGATGTGTTCGGCATAGCCGCGCATTGCCGGCGCATCGTGTAAATCGCGGCGCAGCATCGACGCGAACAGTTCGATGCTGCCGAGCGGATTCCGAATTTCGTGGGCGATCCGTCCAACCATTTCGCCCATGGCCGCGAGGCGATTACGGCGTTGCAGCCGATCCTCTAGCTCTCGCATGGCCGTCACATCCTGAATCAAAGCCAAGCTCCCCGCCTGGCGTCCGTCGCTCGTCTGCAAGGCACGTTGCGAGAGAGACACCGCGGCACCCTGTTGCGTGGTCAGGGGATAGACATCACCGTCCAAATGCGCGTCTTTGAGGCAGGTGGCCAAGGAACGTCCGATGATTTGTTCGTGCGCCAATCCGAGCAATTGTGTGCCGGCTTGGTTACAGCGCGTAATAGTGCCGGCTTCATCCATGACGAGCAGACCGGTCGACAGAGACTCCACGATCGCCGTCAAATGCTCGCGCAACTCTTCATTGACACGTAAATTCTTTCGCAGCGCCTCGTTGCGGTCGGCGAGTTCGACGTCGAGCTGCTCCAACCGGGACGTCAACGTCTGATAGGACTGTTGGAGCGTCGCCGCCGCATCGTCGAAGCTTCGAAAGGCTTCGTGCAGCAAATCGCTATCCATCTGTGCCGAAACCGGATGTCCATTCATCACATCATCCTCCTTCTTTGTCGGTGGAGACGCGGATACTGGCCTGTATCGCTTCCGCTGCCCGATACAAGAACGGATCGCCAGTCCCGGCGCCTGGCGTCAAGACCGCGCGCACCGGACCATGCAACTTCTGCGTGGCGAGATTTCTGACGATCTGCAAGCGCGCCCATTCGGCCTGATCAGGTGCCGGGTTCGACGCCAGAATTTTCTGATACAGATCGACGGCCTGCTGATGTTTTCTCAGGGAGGTCAAGAGGTCCGCTAACAGGAGTCGATCCCCTTGCGACTGCATAAATTTGTTGCGTGCCGCCTCTTCGAATGCCGCCACGGCCTCGGCCGGTTGATGATCGGCGGCCAGCGTTCTCGCCAAGGTCAGTTGCATCCACCCCCGCTCCTGCGCCTTGGGATGTGTCCGGAGCCATTGCCGCATCAGTCTAATCGCGCCGGGACGGTCGCCTTGCTCAAGCATAGCCGTGGTCAATTGCCGCAGCACCGGCATCGTCTGTGGACTCTGCGGGTATTGCAGGCGAAAATTCTCGAACACGTTCCGAGCGGCGGCATACATCCGCTGATCCACATAACTCTCGCCAAGACCGATAAGCGCCGCCTCGTGCAGCGCGGCTGCCTTTCGATCCCGCACCAGCAATTGATAGAGGCGCGATGCTTGGATGGAGAAGCCCAGACGGCGATGGGTGTCCGCGACGGCCAACAAGGTCTTCGTCCCGGCATATTGATGCTCCGGCGCATGTCCGTGGTTGTGGAACAGAGCCACCGCCAGAACATCTTTCCCGGCTTTGAGTGCGGCTTCCAATTGGGGCTTCAAGATGCCGGTCAGATGACGTCCCGCCATCTGAGGCCATGGATCGTCTTGAATGGTACCAGCCCGTCTCGCGACGTCTTGATAGATCTGGATGGCACGTAACGGATCGCCTCGCAACTCGTAATGTTCCGCCAGATGGAACAGCGCTTCACTCCCGAGGACATCTCCCTGATAGGTCTTGGCAATCTCCTGGTAAACCTTCACGCCATTGGATGCGTTCACGGACTCGTCGCTCTGGCTTACCGTCCCCTTGTCGCTGTTCGGCACGGAGCCCTTCTCGGACTGAACAGGCTGCTCCGCCATCTGCGCCAGGCGCATACGAGCAAGCACGGCGGCCGGCATGCCCACGTACCGCTCCTGCGCGACGTGGTAGAACAGCTCCGCATGGGTTGACTGATTCTGCTGGCGGTGACTGTCGCCGAGGCGCACGAGGGCCGCGCCGGCATACTGGTGCGACGGATACAGGTTATACAGCAGGATGTCGATGGCACGGGCGCGCTGCCGCTCGTTCGTGCCGACGAGCACATCGCCATACTGCTGTAAATACTGCGGTTCATTTTTAAGGAGATCTGGCCAGCGTTGGTAGAGCATGTCGTAGAGGGGTTGGGCCTCTCGCTTGCGCTGGAGCGCGTACAGGGCGTTGGCCAATCCCAATGTCGAACGTCTGAGGACTCGATCGTCGCTCGTGCGCTTCCGGACCGACTCGAACGCCCGTTCCGCCTCCACCCAACGTTCTCGTGATTCAAGAATGACGCCCAAACTCAACAGGGATCGGTCTGCATCGGCTCGAAGCTGTACATGCGATGTGGCATATTCATAAGCGATAATGGCCTCCTGCAACCATCCCATTTCGACATACAGATCTCCGATCCTCCAGAGCGCACGGGAGGTATTCGGATCTTTCGGATACTGACGAACCTGAGCTCGATATTGGAGAATGGCTTCGGACCGCCCGCGAGTCGTCGGATCTTCACGCAACGCGATCTCTGCCAAAAATGCCTTGATCGATGGGATCAGTCGGCTATCAGTATCCTGCTTGACGAGTGCGGAGAATCCTTCGCGGGCCAGGGCATATTCCCCATGTTTAAATGAGGCAATCGCCTCTTGAAACTGCAGCGAGTTCGATCCTTCTGCAAGATAGTCGTAGCGGGGCCCTTCATCGGGTAACGTGAGCCGTGAGATCGCTGCTGGAGCAGTCGCCTGAACCTCTCCCGCCTGAAGAGGCAATGCTGCAGCAGAAGAGGATTGACTCTCCGTTGCCGCAGCGGCATCCAACGGGAAACCCTGCGTAAGCAGACAGGCGAGCAACCAATGGCAAGATGTCGTGATTTTCATAGACACATGACGGGTTCAGCAATTTCTGTGCCCTTTGCAATTGGTGCGCAAATATCCATTCTGCGTGGGAAATGATGGCGGTAGCTGCTGCGCCATCGCGACGTTCGTCAAATCGTCAACGCGTCGGCCGTGAGATGGGTCAAATGATTGACGGACACAATCAGAAAGAAGAAGAGGAATTCGACAGGAGTGATCCAGTCACGTTGTAACAACGGTGCAGCACACTAGTCTCTCTCACGCCGGGACATCTGCCGTACCACATTCGATTCCCGCTGGGAGACGATGCGGCACACTGATAATCCATTGGTCAGATCTAGCAGGGCGGGAAATAGTACGGTGGTATCAGTGGATCATGGAAAGTGGAAGTGTCGAGATGACCACAGACTAGCCATCCAGCATGGCGATAAGGAATATAAAGAGGAAACGGACCTTTACGGCAGATGGACTCACTGCGCGATGCAGGCACAGTCCTGGCAGACGCGCGCAACATCATGCTTGTCAGGCCCGTTGCTAAAAGGCAAGGCAGCTCTGTGCTTTCGTAGCAAGCCCTTTTCGCTTCAATTTCTCGACAAGCGTCGTGCGGTTGACCTGAAGCAGCTGGGCGGCTTTACTGGTAATCCCGTTGGCTCGGCGAAGCGCTCCGACGATGAGACGATGCTCGAGCTGCTCGAGTTCTCGTGACAGACTCACCCCCTGGTCGGTAAATCCAATGAACTGCTCCTCAACCTGATCCGACGGCGCCGGTCGCGGAAAGACACGCTCGGGAAGATCGGAGACCTCGATGGTTCCCGATTGTTTCAGTACCACCAGACGCTCAATCATGTTTTCCAACTCACGGATATTTCCCGGCCAGTGATGTCCCATCAGACAGGTCATCGCCTCCGGGGAACAACCTGTAATGGCTGTCTGCTTGGTACGATTCAACCGCTCCATGAAATGATTGACCAACTGCGGGATGTCGCTCCGTCGCTCCTTCAGGGAAGGCGTCGTGATGGGAATCACATTCAGACGGTAATACAGGTCCTGCCGGAAACGCTTGTGCTCGACGGCCTGTTCCAAATCTTGATTTGTGGCAGCGACGACACGAACATCCACGTCGATGGTTTTCGTGCCCCCCACCCGCTCAAAGGAACGTTCTTGCAAGACGCGAAGCAGCTTCACTTGTAACCCGAGGCTCAACTCACCGATTTCGTCGAGAAAGATCGTCCCGCCATGCGCCAATTCAAAACGCCCGATCCGCGTGTGGGCGGCGCCGGTAAAGGCTCCCTTCTCATGGCCGAATAACTCGGATTCAAGAAGATTTTCGGGGATGGCACCACAATTGACGGGCACGAACGGGCGGTCTTTCCGGATACTGTTAAAGTGCAACATCCGCGCGACCAACTCTTTACCGGTCCCGCTCTCGCCCTGAATCAACACCGTGCTGTCATGGTCCGCTACCTTCGAGACAAAATCCAAGACGCGCTTGATCGGTTCACTGGTGCCGACCAACTGTTCAGCCCGATAAGGAACGCGCGCAGATTTCCGTGAACCACGAGTATCCAGACCACGACGATGCGCCTCCAACGCTTTATTGATGACGGCAATCACCGACTCATTCTCGAATGGCTTTGTGAGGAAATCGAATGCGCCGACCTTCATCGCCTTCACCGCACCGTCGATCGAGCCATAACCGGTCATCACGATACCGATCACCTTCGAATCGATCTGCAGAATGCGCTCCAGGACGGCCAGACCATCGATATCGGGTAGCTTCAGATCCGTCAGCAGCACATGAACGGAAATCTCTTGGGCGACTCGAATCGCATCCTGTCCGTTCCCGACCACCGTGACCTGATGGCCCTCTTGCGTCAAGAGCCTGCGAAGCAAGCTCTGCACCCCTTCATCGTCTTCAACCACAAGTATAGACAGCAGACTCATAGCGTACTCCTCATGAAAGATAATGACAGATGATGGCGAAGGCATGTTCTCGTACCGAACTCTCACAATGTCCGCACAACCGCTGCATGCGGGATCTGCATGGGCATTTTTGCCGAGCTGAGTTGTCATGTCATACAAGAAGCGCATCGATACTAAGCGTAGATGAGATTCCTATAACGGAAAGTGCCTAATAGCTCATACGTTGAACGCATTATGCCCCTAGCTATATAGAGCTATGCATTCCAAACAATGGGACCATACGACCCTAAGCCCTATCGCAATAGAGCCATTCACTGCTAGGCAAATACTACTCGGCCCTATAAAAATGGCATCGCACTCTGCCGATTGTCAGAATTGACACCTGCGAGGCATATGGCCAGCCTACGGCAACAAGAATGAGGACTCCGACTCATGTGCAGCGAGATTGAAATGCCTATAGCTTAAAAGAAGGAGGGTAGCTGAGAAAGGGGATATCAATCACTAGAAGGAGTCGATCGCTGGATGGACGGCATCCCAAAACGACACGACGATGAGGAGTGCAGGCAGAGCTGCCTCGAATCGTACCCTCGATGTCAGTGGATTTTCTCCATCATCAACGGTGAATGTAAACCAACCTGCTTCTCCGGGTGAGAATCCCGAATAAAAAAGGCAGCCGCTTGAGCACGACGGGTCACTTTGAGTTTCTGGAAAATGAACCGGATATAGTTTTTGACCGTCTTATCGCTCAGCTCAAGCGATGAGCCAATTTCCTTGTTCGTTTTTCCCTCTGCCACAAGCGCGAGGACACGCTGCTGTTGGGAGGAGAGTGTCGCCCGTGGTTCGGGAGCCTCCTCTCGTTGTGACCGCATACGAGTCAAGAGAGGCTGGGTAATGGCTGGGTCGAGAATCGACTGGCCCTGGGCGACGGCATGGATAGCGCGCAGTAACGCATCCACATTGACTTGCTTCAACAGATAACCATGTGCGCCCCCGATGACTGCGGCGAGCACCGCTTCATCGTCCTGGTAAGACGTAAGAAACAGCACTCGCGTGTTGGGGCAAGAACTGCGAATCGCTCGACAGGCATCCACTCCACTCCCCCCAGACAGGCGAACATCCATGAGCACCACGTCCGGATTGAGGTCGCAGGCTTCACGAATTGCATCCTCGACCGTAGCGGCTTCGCCAACGACGTTAATACTGCTCTGTCGGCTCAGCACCGTCTGCAACCCCACTCGAACGACTTCGTGATCGTCCACGATCAACACTTTGACTGGCATCGTAGTCGAGTTAATCACCACGCCCCCCTTTGTACAGGTTATTGAGCATACGGAGAACAACGCCAGCCACAGCCGTTCCCCCTACGTCCAGCGTTTCATGCAGAGAAATCGATGAGATATCTCGAACGGGGCAAGCGGAAACGACGCGACTACACTCTAGTTGAGAAGGAGAGATCAAGGAAGGTTGCCGATACACCGGTGAGCCTCACAGTCCGACTACCGCGTCATTGCTCAGGAATCATAAATCCCTTTACCATCTATAGCAATGATGCTAATCGGCTCTAGCTGAACTGACATAGATGTTAGTTCAGCTAGCAATTATGTTCGTATACACCGACATCTGATGACTTACGTATCATTGCTTGTCCTCGGCTCGGCATTGATACGACGGTGAATCCTGCCGCAATAGACACAGCTATCAGGCTCTTGCAGATCGAACGCCCCTTAGAGACAGAAGCGTTCACGACAGGATGGTCCCCACTGCCCATAAATCCCCCTCGCGATGCGGACCAGGAAATTAAAGTTCCACATCTTTCTGCCGACAAGAGACTGTACCAAAACACAGTGGTCACAAACCGCTCTCAAGGACCACCGACAGCATGACGACTGAAATAGATCGATCGACGAATATCGACATGCCGGAGCAGGTCGAACAGGCCTTAATCGAACGGATCGATAAGGACAAAATCGAACTGCCTGTGCTTCCGCAAGTCGCGGGTCGGGTCATGGCCTTGGCCAATGATCCATCGGCAGACGCGGCTCGTCTCTCTACCCTCATCCACCAAGACCAGGCATTGGCGGCCCATGTGCTGAAAATTGCCAACTCTCCAGCCTATATGCCCAGAACTCCGATTATGTCGCTCCAGCATGCCGTCGCAATGCTCGGGGTAAACCAACTGTCGGAGATCGCCGTGACGATTTCGCTCAAAAGCGCAGCCGTTAAGATTCCAGGCTATGAAGCGGATATCAAACAGCTTTGGCGTCACGCACTGGCGAGCGGGGCCTATGCCAAAGAAATCGCACGCCTCCGCCGCTATAATGTGGAAAGCGCCTATCTCTGCGGGCTCTTGCATACTGTCGGGAAATCGGTCGTCCTCAAGACAGTCACGACGATTGCCACGGAGCTGCATGTGCGGCTCGAGCCCAACGCAATCCTCGCCTTCCTCGACGGGTACCATTCCCGCGTAGGTATTTTGATCGCCACTGAATGGGCCCTGCCCTCCCAAGTCGCCGAGGCCATCGCCTATTATGCGGTCTATGAGCAGGCGCCCACACATAAGCACGAAGCGATGATGACCTGCCTAGCCGACCGGCTAGCCACCTATATACTCGTACCCGATTCCTTCGATGACAGCACCCTACGCGACCACAGCGTAATTGCCGATCTCAACCTTTATCCCAACGACGTAGACACGCTACTCAGTCTCAAGGACAAAGTTCTCAGCCTGGTGGACACCATGACGCTATGAGTGATGCTACACATTTTGACATTGTCGTAATCGGAAGTGGTCCCGCCGGCCAGAAGGCGGCCATCCAGGGCGCTAAAGCAGGCAAACGTGTGGCCGTGATCGAACGCGAGCCAGGCGTCGGCGGTGGCTGTGTCTACCGTGGAACGATCCCGAGCAAGACGCTTCGTGAGAGCGCCCTGCAATTGGACCGATCCAAACGATCATCGACCACCTTAGACGTTCGTATGCCGCCCAATATTCTCGTCGCCTCACTGATGCGCCGTGTGGATGAAGTGGTCACGGCACATGGCGTCTATATGGAGAAACAGCTTAAGCGCAATGGTATCTCGTTTTTCCATGGACGCGTCAAGTTTTGCTCCGCCACCCTGCTCGAAATGCTCTCAGTCGATGGGGTGAAGCAACTCTTCACTGCCGACACGATCGTCATTGCCACCGGATCACGGCCTCGTGCACCGGTCGAGATTCCTATCGACCACGAACATATTCTGGACAGTGACTCGATTCTCTCCATGATCTATTTGCCACGCTCCCTTACCGTGCTCGGCGGAGGCGTCGTGGCATCGGAATATGCATCGATCTTTGCCGCGCTTGGCGTACAGGTGACCATTATCGATCGGGCCGATCGTCCGCTTCAGTTTCTGGACGCAGAACTCGTAAAGATGTTTGTGCAGAGCTTTGAGCAACAGGGCGGTCGCTATTGCGCAGGGCAAGCCATCAAGGACGTCCGGTGGGATGGGATCTCTCAGGTCGTGACGACACTCCAGGACGGGCAGGTCATTACGAGCGATAAGATGCTTGTGGCCATGGGGCGACAGCCGAATCTTGAGGACCTCAATCTGAGCGCCACAGGGTTGCCACTCACCGAAAGGGGGACGTTGTCCGTCAACGAACATTGCCAAACGGCTCTTCCCCACATCTATGGGGTCGGCGACCTACTCGGCCCCCCGGGCCTGGCCTCTACGGCTATGGAACAGGGCCGGCGAGCCGTCTGTCACGCCTTGGGTCTCCCCGAAGGACGCTCGTCCGACATTCCAGTCGGCATTTATACGATCCCCGAGATGGCCAGTATCGGACTGGACGAAGCGGCCGCGCGCGCACGCTATCGAGAGGTCCTGATTGGCCGGGCGCGATTCGACGAAATTGCCCGAGGCCAAATCTCAGGCATGTCCAACGGCTTGATGAAGCTGGTGGCCGATCCCACCGGAGTTTACCTATTGGGGGTTCAGATCATCGGAGAAGGGGCGACAGAGCTGATTCATGTGGGCCAGATCGCGCTACAACATGCAGCCACGATTGATTCGTTCGTGGAGAATATTTTCAACTTTCCCACGTTGGCTGAGGGCTACCGCATCGCAGCGCTTGACATTGCAGGACAACGGCAAAAACGACTGACTTCACAGGCCGCATGAACCGACAAGAACGGCATGGTGCGAGACGATTCGAGACGTCAGGATCTTCGAAACTGGAACTCCACATCGCGCATCACAGAAGCCAGGCTCACCCGTTTGATTCGAAGGCAGAATAGGCGCCCGACTTCTCCCCTGCCGGCTTCACCACAGACGATTCCTGCTTCTCAGACCATACCAATAATCCGGATGCGAGAAACCGCGCATCGATCACGCCCAAAATATGCTGCCGCAATTCATCACGAAAGGGCGCAAGACTTTCATCATGAAGATAGCGATCAACCGTGCGAGGCAACCGCCGTCTCCAGGCCTGTGCAGCTTGTCGCGCACCGTCAGCCGCAAGCCCTCCACGACTGAGTATGGCACGGACCTCCTGCTCGAAAAATCCGACATGCACCTCTTCATCTTCCATAATCGACGTAAGATCAGGACGCAACCCCACTAACAGCCGTGCAAACTCAAGTCCTAACGTTTCGTATCCATACAGATGTACCGCAAGCACCCTCCATTGATCAGGCACACGTGGCAGCGCGGTCTTTCCATGTGACTTCACTCCCAACAGCAGTTCAAACTGCTTGAGATGTTGGGCCTCCTCTTCCTCATGCCGACGCAAAAACTGCAGCACTCCAGGAGGAACGTCCTGCGCTTGCGCAGAGCGTACCGCCCACAAGGCCATCGCCTCTGCTTTTAGGAATTGTTCGAGGATCGCATGTTCGCAATTGGAAGGAAGCGGGTGGATCATGCGACAGTCTACCGGAATGGATAGGTTGGAACCAACAGGCGGGTGAAAACAAAATATATCGAACGCGATAAAACATCGCAGATTACACTAAAAATACTGCTGCACGCTGTAGACACTCTCCAAATCACTCCTGTATTATATCGCCCAGTTACGTACCATCGATTCTGGCGGTGTAGCTCAGTTGGTAGAGCAGCGGACTCATAAGCCGATGACAAGCCCTCCTATTGATTCCTTCGTGCCCTCAACTATCTATATTCCGCTGATTTGGCATATATAGAGTTGGCTCGGCATATGATTGCGCTCACGGAATACGGGGAAGTGTCGGGAAAGTGTCGGGGGAATCAGCAGCTCCGCCAGACGCCTCGCTCCAGGTAGCCGTGCCAGAGCTCACCTTTTGCATTGCTGATCAAAATCGATGGGGAGACGGTGATCGTGCCGTCTTCATGCTCGGCCACCCTGTGCTTTCGCAGGTTCCCCAGATGCCCGTTAGGCGTGACGCAGAGCCAGCCCATCGAATTTTTCCAGTAGTCACCAGGTTGAAAGTTGCCCGGTCCTTGCTCTTCGTCCGGCAGCCGTCGTCCGATCATACCTATTCTCCTTATCCGTAACGGATCATTTCATCAGATCACGTAACAGCTTGTCCGCGACTTGCAAACTGCTGTATTGATGGGCCGACTTCGACAGCTCCCGATTTCTCAAGATCACATCATCTAACCGATCACCACATTGTACACAGCGCCACATTCGCAGTCGTCGCACCACCATTTCCACCAGCAATCCACCGCATCTCAGGCAGGTAAAGTGGCGGCAATCTCCATCATATTTTGTTGCGCGCATGCGACCTACGAATTTCCCATGTTCGACCACACTGGTGTTTTATCTGACCCTTTCGAACGCCACCGGAACGCCAGCATTTCCTTGGGGGTCGCTGTCATGACGTACTTCGATCTGTCCATCGTGCCACCCAATTGACCGGCCCAGTAGGCAAAGCAGCGAGTGGCGTCACACTTCGCGTTCCCATGATAGAACTGACCGCCCCAGAACACATTCCAGTTGGTCCATCTGGCCGGCGTACCATCGGCTAAAAAGATATTGCTCCATGAGGTGCGCCGAATGAGCCAGCGCCACCCCCATGATTTCGGGACAGGCTCACCCTGCTGGAGATAAAACACTTCGTCCGTTCGAGCACCTTTGTGGAGATCGAGTGGTTCCATCAATGATTCCTTTCGGATTTACAGGCTCATGCCGTGACACTCTTGAGCAAAAACTGCAGATGCCAAATGCGTAAACCGCCTTCGCGCAACAGAAACGCATCCAGGTAGGGGAGTTTCAAGATCCGATTCTTCACATGGATGCCCGTTGCGGTCAGGGTCCCACGACTATCCTCAAGCGGGGTCAGATCGAACGCCTCAGCAGCCGGTTTCCCGTTTCGCGTTTTGATGTGAAATGAAATTTCGTGTGCATCTGGCATCTGAAGCATGGCCTCGTAGAGATAGCGTTCGATCTCTGCCGACTCGGTCACCTCGCTGTGCTGATACACCACATCCTGGAGTCTGCAGGCCACCGCATAGCTGGGCCGGTCCTGGCGCGTGTATGTCTGCTTGATCCACTCCTTGTTGCGCACGATATTGCCGGCCATATCGTGCGCTTGCGTCTTGAGATCGCGATACCCACGGCGGAATTTGATTACCTCTGGGCCAAGCTCTGAACGTAAGAGCATCGCCCCGTGCTCTGCCAATGGCCCCAACCCCATGTCGGCAATCTCCAGCGTCACAGCGTCCTCCCAGTATCAACACACCAGTTAGTTAGTTCAACGACACACCGCTGTCTACTTAAAGAAATGATCCGCGATGAACATGCCCATGGCCCCAATAATCGTCCAGGATCCCGTCAGCAGAAACGTGTACCACGACGGCAACCGGCTGTGCATGTCGGTGCGCATACTTTCCACCGCGTGCCAGAGCCCTTTGATATTTTCGCTGAGCGATTCGATCGCTTTCGCAATTTGCAATTCAAGGGCTAAGACCTTTTCTCGCGTGACCTGCTCGAACGCGCCGGCTTCATCGTTCATGCTGCGTATCTCCCTTATGCTACGTCTTGATAATCCAATTGGTGACGCCGAACGGGGTCTGAATGTTCATGGCTTGGTTACCGCCAGTGGAACCAGTCTGAGCAGTGGTGCCATCATTCCACCTATTAATTCCTCCCCCATCTGCTGTTGAAATAGAGGAATATCGTTCATAGGGGTGGCCATGGGCCAAGAGTTCCTGCAAGCTTATTGCGTGTGCATTTTCTCCTCCGTCCTCTCCCAAGATCCGTGTCGCAAAGGTGCAGGTGATCGTCAAGCTGCCGGTGCCGGTGACAATCACGACCGTGCCATTTTGAGCATTGGCGAGTGAGCTGGCGAAGGCAACCGACCCGGCGCTCGCACGGACAATCCAATGCGCCCCGTTGGACAAACCGACGAATCCGCTGACACCGGAGAGTGTCACCGGCATGCCCGTGATCCATCTCGCCGTATTACTGGCCACCGCGACAGCGTTAGCCGCAGCGGTCTGGCTCACGACGCTTTCAACCACCTGTCCAGTCCCAGCCCCGACCAATCCTCTATCTCGGCGGTCTGGGACGTTGAAGGTGGTCACGCCGTCACCTGCTCCGTGGGCATGAAACAGGAGCGAACGTGAACCTGTCAGTGTGGCGTTAAGATTCATGGTGATCTGTGAGATCGAATCAATCGACTGAATCACCGCATTGGCAGGGATGCCGGCCGCACTAAAGATCTTCAACCCGACTCGCAAGGCCGCGGTATTTGCGAGGCCAGTGATAACAGGCGACACGTTGGTCGTGGTGCCAGACTGCGTACTCGTTAACGCGGCAAATAGATCGGGATAGGTCACACGACTATAGGCCCCACCCAGTGACGGCAGAAAACCATTTGGTGTGGTCAGGCCAGGATAGGAGATTTCACCGCCAGTGGGCACGGCATGCTGGTTGATATAGGCCTGTGCGGCCTGCAGCACGCCTCCTGCGAGATTGCTGGCCCAGACCATGCGCAGATCGAGCACATCGACGGCGTTCACCACCGTTTGTCCGGCGATACGTGTGATCTTCGCCATGGGAATCGCGTAGACCACTCCATCCAGCGTATTCAAAATGCCCTGATGTGTGAAGGATCCGTTGCCGGCAATCCAGAGTCCAGGATCGGAAGGGGATGACACAAATGGCAAGGCCGTCGCTGATCCGTTCGGGCCTTGCGCGAGGGCGTTTGGGTCACCGAGCCCGTTCGGATAGGTGACAAAATTGATACCGCTGATGACCCGCAACCGATACTGGACTTGGACGCGGCGACGAATCTCGAAGTTCACTTCGTTGATGTCATCGACGGGGTTTGTGCCACCATACAGAACATTCCCCCATTTCCAAATCGTGCTGGCAGACGGCTTATTGGTTGAAACAGGTACCGATGGCGTGGAGCCAGGGACCTCGACAATAAACGCTTCGAGGTACAACAGATCAGTGCGCGAGGAAGAGCCTGGAGGCGCGAGCGCGGTGATCGTGCTCAACACATCAGAATTCATTCCGCTGCCGGCCTCGGTAATCGAGAGACCATCCACGAAGGCTTTCGAGACGGCCAGTTGGAAGGTGCCGACAGCACCCGCGCCAAACGTGAACGCGCCTACTGCAGTCCATCCGGACTGCCCCATGCGGCGAAGCATTTCTCGCTCACGCTCGACCAGGATCTTCTGGAAGACGGCATCCTCTTTTGACGAAGCCGGCGTTGAGAGACCCCAGGTGGATGCCAACATATTCGTTTGCTGCAGGTTCTTTTCTTGCAGTACATCAGCCGCATCACTACTCCAGACATTCTTCGTTTTTCCCCAAGCCATGAACCAACTCCTTTCCGCGATCAGTCAACGTGCGTGATTTGCATAAAAACGGATTGCGTGCCAGCGGCACGATTCGCGTTGATCAGAGCCAACACATCCGAAACCGAGAACGGAGGCAGTGGTGAGACGGGTCCAAAGCTGAGGCCATACGCTGCCACACCGATCTGCCCATCAGACACCATCGTACCTGCAAGAACAGGATCATCACTGAACAAGACAAGAGGGAAGTTCGCCCGAATATCCTCCATCGTAAAGCTGTAGGGCGTCGAATCAGACGAGAACTGAATCCAGACCCCGAAATGTCCAGGCAGATAGGGCGTGAGGTAATCGCACCTGACAGCGTTATCCGGCGCACTCCCGTTAAATCCCACGGTCAACTGTCCATCGCTCACTTGCGGTGGACGGCCTGGTGGCGTGGTCCATTGGTCGCTCAAGAGGCAATAGGGATAGAGGTCTCGAATCTGGACCGTGAGATTGAACGCCGCCTGGACAATGTCCTGGAGCGCGATGCCTTGAGGCCTCTGGCGGATCACTTGCGCGACAATACGAGGGGCATAGAGCACATCGCCCTCGCCACTGAGACGAGATACCCCGAAGAGCGCACCCCATTGATCCAGCCATACCGCACTGGACGACAGCAGATTGAGTTGCGCCAGAGCGCCCTGCCCATCTGCATGGGCGCGATCAATCACCGAGCCTATCGCGCTCAGCAATGATGGCAGGACCCCACTGGACGGCCCTCCATAGATCCTGCCCATATTCGCCTGCAGCCGTGTTGCGGTTGGTACGCTCATTAGATCCCCTGCGTGATCGTGACGGCCCCGAGACGAAGACGCTGAGACGCCAAACACGTCACATCTCCTGCCGGCACAGCAATCGTCGCGGCCTGCACCCCAGGTACGGACATGATCGCGGCCAAGAGTTGTGACCAGCGCAAGGTCTGTCCAATACCCAAGGCGTTGAAGGCGCTCCCCGCCGCCGCTTGTGCTGCCGCTTGCACAGTGCTAAACGACACGCCTGACTTCGGTGTGACCGTCGCGGTGAGGGACTGAGAGACGGTTTGCACTGTGGAGACGTTGATCGTCACCCCAGCCGCACGATAGCCCATGATGGGCCCAAGCACGGGGTCGATATAGCCGTCGATGATCTGTTGAGTCTGCGTGACGAGGGATCCGGATGCGGATCCGCCTCCGTTATCAATGTAGAGATTGCACACACCGACAGGCTGTGTGGCATCGGTACGGTACGGCTCGACCAGACTGGCAAAGAGTACGCGCTCTGTCACAAGACCCGAGACGCCGTCGACCAATTGTGCCGTGAGGGCTCCGGCGACGATGCCATTGATCGGTGACCGTGCAAGTGCCGCCACATACTGGGTAAACCGCACTTGTTGTGCTGAGGGAGATTCTTGATCGACACCCCCGGTCGAAGGGGCACTATTCGTCACGGTCTGGACTCCAACCACGGCGCTATTCATGACCGTAATGGACCCAGCCGCCACATTGCCGGACACGCCAGAGACCACCGCAACGGCGGCTGCCGTGATCGAGGTGGTATTGAGCAAGAGCGTGACAGCCGCCACGGTCTGAAAGGACACCCCATCCGCCGTCGACACCATTGTGCCGGCAGGAATCTGGTAGCTATTGAATGGATCGGCAACCGTGCGTCCAAACGTCACCGTGGCCGTAGCTGGTGAGGCCGACACCGCAGAAAATCCAAAGGCAATAAAGCATTCCTCTGGAATCGAGGCTTGGATGCCGGCGAACAATCGATAGTACAATTCCTCCAATTCCATCGCTGAGGCCTCGAGGAGCGTGCGCGTCACAGATCCAATATTGAAATCCGTGGTGAGGGCTTGCATGGACGACAGCCAATTGATCATGGACGCCGTAATTTGTTCGAAGTGCTTGAGATTGAATTGAACTTGTGCCGGGACAGCCATGTGCGCGCCTTATGAGTGTGACGGAATGACTAAATTGAGTGTGACGGCATCGTGTTGCCCAATCACGCCCAGCGACCCGACAATATGCACGGCGTCCGCATCCGTGCTGACATCGAGGCGCTTGATCTCTTTAATCCTGGGATCAGCTAAGAGCGTCTGAAGGATTTCCATCCGGATCACATTCACCCGCGACTGATCCAGCACATGACCGATGTGCAGTGGCAGATTGCTACCATACTCAGGATGGTGCGGTAGTTCACCTTTGCGCGTCATGAGTCGGTGCTGGACGGCCTGTTGGAGATTGGGCACACCTTGGACCGTGCTGAGATCCCCTGTCCCATAATTGACTTGAAGATCACCGATGGAGGTGGTCAGGAGATCGACCCCAAGGAGGACTGTGTATAGGTCCGGCTGTGGGATGACGACGTGCGCAATGGCTGGATCATCTGTGCCTATCGGCACTAACAGGACGGACCCCAACGACAATACCCGCTGACTAGCAGGATAGCTCGTGCCGGTGGTATCGATGAACGGCCAGGACAGTTGGTTGAACTGCGCCAAGACCCACCATTGATCAGCATTGCCGACCAGACGACGAGCGATCTGCCGTAGTGTGTCACCAGACTGGATTGTGTAGCGCGTGAGTCCCATAACGTACCTGTTAGTTATCGTCTCGACACAGTCTTACAATCCTGGCACGGTCAGCGGTGCGCTCGGATGCCAGGAGACGCCTTTGATGCGCGGGAACGTCGACGCACAGCCCGACAGCTTGAATAGATCGAAGAACGATTGCAGACTGTCCCGCAAGCTCTGCACAAAGTTGTGAGGGAAGGCCAGGAGGCTTTGGACCGCACAGAGCATGCCTCGCAGTTGCGTGCGCAGCCCTCGTAGTTGCGATTGGACGTTGGCCGTGAGCTTCACCAGCGACAGCGTCCACGCGAACCCCTGGAGCGTTTTCCGGATATCCTGTGCGTACGCCACGGCCTTTTCAATCGGGGTGATAATCGCCTTCTGCACACCGCTGACCATGTTCATGAAATCTCCCGCTAACGCTTGTCCAGTTTGAACAATGCTGCCCAGGCGTGTGGCCGTACTCTTCACACCCTGCAGTAATTCAGCAGCCCCGTCTTTGACTTTGGAGAACACGGAGGCTTGTGCCAGCCGTTGCGTCACGTCGCCTGGCAACATGGCACCTGAATCGCGCACCGACTCCATGCACGTCGCCCACTCGCCATGGGCCGTCTCGACTTGAGCGGCTGTGCCAGACGCGATAGCCTGCTGCAGGTCCGCGCCAGCCACCGTCGCATTGTCCACCGCGGCCTGTTGTGCCGCCGTCAAACTCCCTTGCGGGAGATCACCCATTTGGCTATTGGCATCATCGACCACCGAGAACAATTGCGTGCGCGCATTGACGGATTCCGGCGTTTGCATATCCACCATGTCCGACACGTTCTGCGTCATCGCATCTACCGATTCGGCACTGGCTTGATCGTTTGCCGCGGTCATCAGATAGTCGTTGGTCAGTGTCTCCAGTGCGTTGGCATAGGTCGTCATCGCCGCCGCAATCGCCTTATTCCGATCAATCCCCCCAATGACCGCAGAGGCCAGAGGGTCATCCACTTGTCTGTTCTTTTTGTGCAGGTCGTGGATCCCGGTAAAGCGGAAACTGTATTCGTAGTACAACGGGCGATCCTTCGTCCGGCGCTTGGTCGGGAGGCCTTCAGGCTCAATGATCCACGCATCATCATCCGCATGGTCGTAGAACACTAACGAGAGCATGCCAGTCGGCGCGCCAGTCCGTGAGACCTGAATGACGCGCTCACGGTTCTCATCCAGATATTCTTGAATCATTTGCGAGAACACATGAAAGGCGCTGTAGCCATCCATGCGAGAATCGGCAGAGAGCACCCCTTGCGACGCCGCCCGCGCGCGCCACCCCGTGATGCCGCTCAACGTCCAACGGGGCAGGCCCGCGCCGAAACTATCGACCCAGGCCGCATGCGGCGTCTGCGTGACGGTGCTGCGCGACGGACACTCCTTCGACAATTCTTGCGGATTGACAAACAGCTCCAGCTCTCCGGTACAGGCAATCGCTTCGCCATTGCGCACCACCACGAACGGATGTGGCCGTCCTCCTGGCTCCAACAGAAAAAACGAGAAGGATTTATTGCGAGACGCACGAGCTGTGAACGATGAGACGTTATCCATTATCTCGCTTTCGCATGCTGTGTGTAATCCGTGACCGGTATCAAGGTAATGGGTGTCGCAGGAGGAGCCGTTGAGCCTGCGCCTCCCTGTACTCCGCCATGCGTATGCGCATTGAATGCGGCGACAATTTTGGCGAGCCCTCCCAACTTTGCGAGAAAGTCCTCGCTGGCCGTCCCCCCGAGATGCACATGTGGCCCAGCCTGTTGGCTTTGTACGGTCACATCAGCAGCCCCGCTGATGGTCAGATTGCCACTGGGATCAATTGTGAATGTCGTGCCTGAGCTGTGCGAAAAGAAGACGGTCGGCACCGGCTTGTCCGGCACATCATAGGGGATCGTTTCACGACTGGACCCTTGCCGGCGCTGCCGTGTACGGGCACTGAGTGCCGTACCACTGCCGATACGCAGATAGGACCCATCGGGATAGGCACATTCAACATTGCCATTGGCGTCTGTCTTCGTCCAGACTCCGCTCTCATGGTGACTAATTTTTTCATTGGGGTTCGCCGTGGCCAGCGTATTAAAGTCCTGGTAGAGCGAGCCCAGCCACACTGGATATTGGTCTGACCCGTGAGGGAAGACGACGAGCCCCCAATCGCCCTTACGCGGGAGATCGAGGTCTCCGGAGTAGACACCAGCTCGATGCTCCATCACATGGACCGTAATCCCACCGGTCGAAGAACCATTCAGGATGCCCGTCAGTGATGGCAGCAGCACACGCAAGGCATGATTGATGGGTACGGCTTCCACCACTTGTGCCAGATGAAATCCGCTGAGCGGCGGCAGCGCCGGCAACTCATCGTAGGTCACACCTAATCCGCTTTGAGGCATCATATGTTAGCTCGGCACGTCCGGCGCGGTCAGCGCATTCCACTGCGATCGGACGGCATCTGAGTTGACCAACTTCAAGTTGGCACTTAGCAAAGAGGAGGTGTACTGGTCATAGTCAGTTTTCGCGAGTCCTCTGGTCAATCCTACCGTAGTGGTCGCTTTTTCGTTCTGAACAAAGTGGTGCGACACAGACTCCACGTAATACAGTTCCTCCCTGGCCTTCCACGTCGAACGGTCCAGGAGCTTTTCCCCGACATGGACATGCGGCAGCAGCTTGAAGGTCTTATAGCCACTCATGAATCTGTCATTGAAGACATGCCAGCTCGCAATCCGCCAGTTGAGCGCAGAATAGAAGCCGATCAATGGATCTGCTGTGTTGTTGATGCCTGGCGCTTTCAAGAGCGTCGTATACGGCATCAGCGGCTTGTAGCCGTACTTGTGGAACCGCTCCTCATCAATGATCACCGGGACATTCAGCAGGAATTGCCGCTCTTGGATAAAGGGGTAATGCGGAAAGGTCAGATAGACGTTGTATTGCTCCGCATCGCTCCGTGACACCCCATCGTCGATCGCCTCTCCGGCCATATCGTTATCACCCACCTCATGCTGGACCAACGCATCCCAGGCCGTGCGATTCACCAACTGATGATCCACGATGTCGACAGTTGGCAGCTCTAACACGTTAGGATCAGTTTGCTGAGGTAACGGTGGGATTCTCCCTGTGACAGGAGGAGTCGTCAGGTATGGGAACGGGGTGGGTCGCAATACCAGTGTCGGAGCAGACCTATCCTTACCCAGTATCCGCTTCGCGACGGATAAGGTGCTCCCTTCTTGCGTCTCCAACACATTGCTCGCCTCTCCCTGCCGGCGCGTATCAATATAGAGCTCGTGAAACGGGAGACTCGCGCATTTCACGAAAAAACTCCAAAATGACCCCTCACCCTGAAGAAACGCGGTATCCAGGCCGGCAGGGATCTCCGCGCCATACGAGCGGAGTTGATACCCGAGATAATCCCAGAAGTCTCCCGCTTCTCCATCGACGACGAGGGAGAGCTTGAGGAACCGCTGATAGATGTCTTGTAGGAGTTGCACCATCACCTGATCGGGCTTGGCGTTGTATTTTGACGCATCAAGACCCAGCGGGTTCACACCCCCGAAGGAGGCCCCCATAAAGGTCCAATAGGTGACAATGCCATGCGTAAACAGTTTGCCCATGTCGCGCCCACGGACGACCACTTGCCGTTGTGGCAGACCGCGAGAGGTAATCCCCATCGATTCCGTGATGGTATCGACGAGGCCGATCATGACGGTGTGCATCTCACCCGCGCCATGGGCCCCAATCGTGCCCTGGTGATTCATCATCTGAATCACCACGACATTTTGCGGACGGATCTTGTCCATCCAGGTACGCCCTCGATCGTCGTCTTCCCGGCGAGCCAGACGGATCTCGAACGCACCGGCAGGACGTTCAGGACTGAGGCTTTTATCGGTCTTGACTTCGAGCAGATCAGAGGTCAGTGAATTGCCATAGGGCAGTGCGCCTGATGACAGCTCAAAGCTCTCATCTTGCCCATGGATTTCCACGAGGCAGATCGGATATCCCATTACGTGACCTGCTGCGCGAGCAGTCGCGGTCGTCTCGGAGATCCTGCCCGCGGCGTGCCACTTTGGTCTTGAATGGCCTTCTGGATGAGGAGCCCAATCGCTGCGGCCGGAACCTGCCCCAGACTCACCCCGTCCGCGCCGATCAATTGGATTGAGCCCGTCACCTCGACTGGATTCACGTTCATGCTTTCCCCACCGCCATACGATTGCTTGTAGACGCTGCCACCGTTGCCGTACATCATTTCCCGTTCCATCTCACGGATACGATTCTGTTGCTGCACCTCTTCACTGGGGGTGCCGAAGGCATCCTTCGCGGCATGCTCGAACGATTCCGCGATGCCAGACTTGGCCCCTTTCACGCCCAAGCGGAGCCCCATCGACCCACGGCTAAACGACGACGACCATGTCTCCAGGTTCATCTTATCGAGTGTCCGCGCGCGCTCCGCATCAGTCAGCGGACTGCCTGCACTGTCTCCTCTCAGGATCTGTTGGGCCTCGCCTGGGGACCGACCGATGACTTCACCCAGGAGATCCAACGCGCCCATACCATGGAGCCGCTTCTCGCTCATCCCTCCGCCTTTCAGCGAGCCGTAGAGCGACGAGTGCATGGCGGCGACTTCTCCGGCTGACATATTGAAGGCCGCTCCCGCCATCATGCTTTGCATGCCCGGTCCTGCCCCGCTGGCCATGCTCCGGACCAAGCTCGCCATCAGGCCAGGATTCGACTTCATCAGCTCCGGCAATTTCTGCATGACATACTGGAGCTGCTGCACCTCTGGCATCTGCCCGTAGGCCTCGGCATCCCCGCCAGACAGTTTCAACTGACCAGCGGTTGGTGTGCCGCCAAAGTGCTCCCGAATCGAGTTCATCACGAACCGCTCTTGTGCAATGGATTGCGGATTTTGAAACCCCTGCAGCACCTTGCCGATATGGTGCGCGCCCATCTCCCCCTTGAAGAACCGACTGTCCCCGGACGAGAGTGAGGATTGCATCCCAGCGAGACCCGCGACATAGCTCTGTGAGACCACGCCCGTATGGGCGGCGACCTGTTCGGTCATGCCCAACAGGCTGCGCATGGTTTCGCTGGCGTCGACCCCGTTCTTGAGCCCCTTCTCGACAGCGACCGTCATCAGGGCCCAGAACTGCCCTTGCTGGGCCGGCTCAGCGGTTCCTAATTGCGTGGCGCGCCGTCCGAGGCCCGAGATCATCTCGGGCGATTCACCAAACCCAAACTTGCGAGCAAAGCGCCCCTGAGACTCCATCGCCGACGCGCCACCCGGCATGGAATAGGCCTGCATCATGCCCGCAAGGTGTTCGCCGGTGTAGCCCATGTTCTTGAAGGTGTCCGAGATCCGACCAGGGTTCTGTTCGAACATGCTTCGGAGATTGAGCCCGCCTCCGGTCCTCCGTCCCACATTGGCCATACTCACGTCGATGTCTTCACTATATTTGGATTCGCCAGAAGTGAACTTGTCGAGGAAATGAAGGCCTCCAAGAGTCGCAATGACGGATGCCGATATCGGGTTCGACATGGCGAGAGCCCCGAGCCGTCCCAGCGCAGAACCCACGACGCCTCCGTTCATGGCCCCTGACATCGACAGACCAGAGAGCATGCCTGCTCGACCGGATCCACCCTCAGCCGCCATGCCAACCGCCTTGTGCGATTCCAGCGCATGGACCAAGCCAGCCATTTCGCGCTTCTCGTCCCGCATCCGACGCACACGCTTCATGGCGGCTTTTTCTTCTTCGCCGCCCAGGTTCTTGACCGCCCGTTCCTGGCGATAGAGATTGTCGCTCAGCTCGCGATAGTGCTGGCGTTGCTCATGGAGGATGGAGTTGACTTCTTTTTGCTGGCGGATAAATGAGAAGTTGTCGCCCAACTGTTCTTTGAGCAGTTGCTTGGCGCGCGAGCTGGCGGAATCACGGTCTCCCACCGACCCTTGCATGCGTTGGGCCGCTTGGGTGCTGGATCGCGTGAACTCATCGAAGGCTTGTTTCGCCTGTGAGGTATCCGCGCGAAACGTCGCCTGGACATTGATCCCGACACGTTCATTGGGTGGCATGCGTTACCCCTCAGAGGCCATCATGGCCGCGACCTTATCATCGAGTCGCTGATACAGTTTTGGATCGACCGGACTATCCAGCGAGAACTGCGACATAATCCAACTGACCTGTGGCTCAGTTAGTGAGAGGATCGATTCGTCAAACGGTCCCACCCGGAGCAACTTGGAGAGGAGCCAGCGTTCGCGTTCACGCGGTCGGCGGACTACCGCCAGCATCTCCTGTTTGTCGGGGAAAGGTGGCTCGAAGAGCCGTATACCTCCCATAGAGATCCCACAACATATCCATGTCATGCAGCTCTTCGGGGGCCGGCACACGCTCAGCACTCTTCCCCTCTCCCACGGTTCGATACCACCATTCGGGTGCTCGCCGCACGACCACGGACAAGACGGCAAGCATGATGGCCGTGGACCCGGAAACTTCATCCAGTTCAGCCAATGGAACGCCCTTGCGCAAGCGGTGTTGGATCACGCCAATTTCTAGCTGATCCCTGCCGGTTGGCAGGCTCATCGCCACTTGCCCTTTATGAGCCGGATTCAATTCCGACTGCACGTCGTAGACTTCTTCGTACTGGCTGCCTAGCACCACCTGTGCGGCCTGCACATCCACCGAGCGTGTTGATCCCATGGTGTCCCTACCTTTCTAGCGCGTCATCCTTCCCCAAGGATTAGCTGGGTTTCCCAACGCGGCCGGTTTGTACGTCACCATCGAAATTGCCAGCTCCGCGAATCACGGACTTTGCCGTAAAGGTGACATTCTGTCCTGAAAACGCATTCGCCTGGACGGAGTACGACAGATTGACAGGCGTGCATTGCACATAGGTCATGATCGTCAGATCTTGTGCGTCCAAGACTTCAAAATCGATCACACCCTGTCTGAGTAATTCCTCAGGACCCATCGCCACGAGGTCCATCGCCTGCACCGCCTGCCCGAGACGATTCTGATGGATCACGAATTGATCGAGGGTGATTTGTCCGCTCCATCGCAACGGCGCATGCTCGGTCGGCGCGACGCTGCCAATCGCATACACGGCATCCGTCCCGTAATCTTGCGTCATCTGGGCTGTCCGCGCCCATCCCACTTCAAGACCACCGGCCAAAATCCGCACCAAATGCCCTGCTTGTGTTACCAGACTGCTTGCGTCCGCCATCGCGCCACTCCTTTCAATACACTAACTGGTCAGTTAGTTGTTGCACGCCTGTGATCGGCGGGTTAATTGGCCACGATCTGCGTGGGCGTCAATCCCGCCGTGATCGTGATATAGCCCACTTCCCCCACCGGATGCGCCATGTAGCTCACTGCGACCAAGTCGAACCCATCGAATACGGCCTGCACGTTCTTGAATGCCGGCTCCGGCGATCCGTCCGGCTTGTTGCCAGCCGTCAGTACCCCTGTCTGGTTCGTAGCCGAGCGCGTCAACTGCGAGAGCGTCGACACGACCGTATTGAGGATGCTCGTCACCGTGCGCTGATCGGCTACCCTCCCGATATAGCGGCTCACAGCCTTGCGAACCTGTGAATTCAGATAGTCCGCGATTCGCACGCCGGCCACCTTGCGCCAGATCACATTGTCATCGACCAGGTACGTGGTGATGCCCTGCACGATACGGAAAATACCATCAGAAGCGACATGCTCAACTGGTAGCACGCCATAGGTGAGCAAGGTCTCGATGTCAGCCAATTGCAGGTCTGTTTCCAACCCCTGCACCGTGCCGTTGACGGTCTTGAAGGTCAGCGGGATTTCAGGTCGAATTCCACCGGCCATCCCGCATACCAAGGCCGCGGTATACAGAGAAGACCGGTTCACGATGTTGCCTGAGAGGAGGTCGATCTGATTCACACCAGGATAACAGAGCACGGAACGAGCTCCGGCCAGGCCCTGCGCTCTCGTTACCACTTGGCTCACGGTTTCCCCGCGTGCCCCACCGACGAAGCACATACGTTCTTTTCGCGCCTTCACGTCCGAGGCCGTATTGCAGTGCGAGAGCGCCATGGCATGAATGGCCGCACTCTCCGAACACACAAAGACAAGGTTGCATTCGACTGACAACAAGGCATCGAGCGCAGCCTGCCAATCGCTATTCGACGGAGCCGCCCCCTCGCTCCCACCGGTCATAAACGTGTAGCCCACGTTCGCCGGCACATTGACTGCCGACGCGACCCGAGCCGCCGTCATCAGTTGGGAGTTGCGATTGACCCAATTGACGATGGCTCCGATGTTCGCCGTCGCGGTATATGCCGCTGACTTCACGTTTTGATTAGAGACGGCATCGAGATCCCCGACCGGCTCATTCGAATCACCGAGAATGGTGACCGTCATGCTCTGTAGCCCCGCGAGGTAGCGCGTGAGCATGCCCATCGTCGCCAAGGAAGAATTGGTCAGATCGACCGAGGCCATGGTCACCCATGGATCAGCCCCGCTTGCGGCCTGAGTCTGCAGAAGTAGCGCCGTGGCCACATCACCCGTCTTGGTGATCGAGAGACGGCAGGCGAACAAGGCACCCGTATACTGGAGGCTGAAGGCATTGCCCAGGTTGTCGCCCATCTCGTAATTGACGGTATCCAAGACATCGTTGATCGTGATTTTCTTACCGCTGATCGATCCTGCCTCAATCTTCGTGCGGATCTGGTTTGTATGCACACCGTAATCTTTTGCAGTGAGATTGAGCACGGCCACCGCTCCAGCATCCAGTACACTGAGTGCCGCTTGTACGGCCAGGTTGAGCCGGTAATACAGCACATCACCAGCCCCTGGCACTTCGTTCGAGGGGTCGTACATATTGTTCATCACATCGAGCAGCACCCCGCTCCGCAACTGGCTCGCGGCATCAGCCGGCGAACCGACCTTCGTGAAGGTGCGCGGTTTCCCACCGGTCGCTTGACCAATTACCGCGATGGTGTTGGCTGCCCCAAGACGATTCGGCACCATCTCGGACGCATTCACCACTGAGTAGGCCCCAGGCTTAACGATGCTGCGCGCACCGAAGTAAATACCCTTGCTCATTGCCGCCTCCTTCTTCAGATCGAACTATAGACTGACCGGTAAGTTAGTTCCTACGCCAACGACTACGCGGGAGCGTTGGCAAACGTCTCAAGCACCGTCTTCCACTCGCCTCGCGTGCGCCAATGGAGTCCGGATTGACTCGTGAGTGTTGACAGGAATCCTGCCAGCAAGCTCGGGCTGACCTTGGCCTCTCGTGCATAATCGCGCACGGTCATCACGTCCGCTCGGTCTTTCTCCGGCACAGAATTGTCGGCATCGTCGCCCGAGTATTTTGGTTGTTCCCTTGCCACTGGTACCCCCCCCCTTATTCAGTCTGAATGGCCGACAGGACAGGCACCTGCAAATCGATGGTCGCAATGACGCCTTCTGACGGCACCTCACGCACACTTGTGACTAGGTTACCCTTTATCGTGAATAAGGCGAAGAACAGGGGCAGGCCATAGCTCTCGAAATCTTCAGCATAGCGCCCCGACACGACGATATTCATAAACCCGAGCTGTTCAAGGAGTTGCCGCACGGAAATGAGACAGCCCTTGAGATTGCGATAGAGGGACTTCCTGACATCGGGGTTATCCGTCCATCCCACGACAGAGATTGACGCATCCGACATATAGCCGCGTCGATGCAGGACGGCATCGCCCGTGACATCATCGGTTCCAACCACATCACCAATGGAGAAATCTGAGGGGTGATCATCGTCCAGGTGGACGGAGACCATAGGCCAAGTCGCGCAATCCAGCAACGGTGGCCCATTCAGCACGTTGATCGTTTGCCCATCACGCAGGGCGAGCGAGTCTGCCACAATCTGTGCATTCATGTACGGGTTAATATAGTCGATGAGCAGTTGCAGGATGTCGATTTCCTCAAAGGCCGACACGTTAGGCGTTCTAGCCTGGATCAGTGCGGCGACGGAGATGTCGGTTTCATCTAGATTGCAGGCGAAGATGGCATAGTAATAGGTGGTACCATACCCCACGGTGACAACGTCAAGGACCTTCCGGTAGCGCGCGAGCGTCACGTCATCCACCGGCATGAAGATCCCGCGATAGGGCGCACACACGTTGCCGCTGCCCGTGTAGATTACGATCGCGCTCGGGTCAGTGGGCCCACTGATCGTGTCCGTGGTTTTCCGCAGGATCTTGACGTGATCATAGGTGAGATCCAACGGATTGATCCATGCCAGACTCACGGCTCCGCCAAACGCGAATGGGGTAGCCTGTTGCACGGTGACTGGATTCATGCGCCACCGTCAATCGTGTGCAGTACGGCATCCAGGTCGGCACGAATCGCCTGATCAAACCAATCGCTTGACAGGGCTTGCAGGCCGCGTGCGGTTGCACTGGCCACATGCTGCGCCTGATACGCTGGAATCCTCCATCCCTCAGGATTCGCCTCAGAGAGCGTGCGAATAGTGATGTACGATGAATGTCCCTGTGCGCCCGTTCGCATGAGCCCGACGAGCTTCCGACCTGCCGGAAAGAGCGGGCTCAGGCCCAGCCGACGCAACTCGTTCGGTGTGAGCCTGCCAGGATGTGGGCTATAGAGGTTCTGCTTCACGTGTTGACCTGGATAATTCACGGATGGACGTGTCGTGGTCCCGATGATGGTCGACGGGGTCTTCTTTCGCATGGCGGCCACCACTTGGGGCGGCAGCACGTTCGACCCCCAGCGGTTGCTGACCGATTGGAAACGGGATCCTCCGCGGCCTCCTGGTTCGGTCGTCGCATGCCGAAAGGGGATGCTGAGATACCGCTTGCCGGACTTGCTCATCTTAACTTTCCTGGCATACGGCAGGACGGCATGCAGGTCAATGATCGTACTGCCCTCTTCAATCGGCATCGCCTGTGGTGAATCGCTATAGATCTCGATGCTCAGGCCATTCGACTGTGCGACTGACGACCCGAGCACAATACTGTCCTCGTATCCCTTGCGATCGAGACGCACCATCGGTGATCCTGCGCTCCCGGCTGTGAGTGGACGGCCCTCGGTTCCGGCAATCGAGCGGGCCTTTTCCTTCCACAAATCTACCCCCACCTGGGCGAGTTGCGAGAGCCGACGAATGGTGTTGGGGAACAAGCGTGCGGCATCTTCCGGTCGCAAACCCTCCGTTAAGAGCCGTTCGAGGCCAGCTGGCATCGTGGTCACTAACTGGATCGTGACAGGGATGTTCATGCGATGGCCCGCCCGAAGAGTTCCATGAGCCGCAAATGCACCTTACGAGGCAGCGACCGCCCACCGTGCGGGCGATCCATCACCAATTCCTTGTAGACGAAATACTCTGGATTGGCGGTATAGAGCACGCTGTACTGACTCCCCACGGGAAGCCTCGGGCTATTCCACACAATCGTCTGTCCAGACAACGTATAGTCCGCTGTCGGCAGCAACAATGTCTTGACGCCATTGACGAGGCCGAAGACTTGCGCAATGGCAATAGGCGATCGATACCGCAGCTTGTCATTCGTGCCTCGCACCAATATATGGTTCAGTCGAATGCTGGATTGCGTGAGCGTCAGGCGATCATATTCGCCGGCCTGATACGCGGGGGAGTTCGAGGGCAGCGTTGCGACCAGGTCTCCCTTTTCGCACTCGGTGGTCATGGCATACTCACGATGGGTGGTCATCCCCTCGACGGCGATTGAGCAGGCGATGGGGGCGGCCCACAAATATCCCGTGCCACCGCATACCGGGTCCTTCACATTGGCTCCTCCCGTTGAGGCATTGCGGCATGGACATAGTTGCGCCTGTTGCCAGAGCGCCGTCTGTCCCAGGCTGAACAACATATTGTTAAGGCTACTGACATTGAAGCCAACCATGGAGGGCCCTTGCATTCAGGAACTGACTCGGAGTTAGCAGACCACCATGCGGACGCCTTTTATTTTTTCGCGAAAGACCTTCCGATCTTCCTTGATCTCGTCACGGTAATCCTTGAGCGAGGCGCTAATGCTCTGCGAGATCCCGTCTGCCGAGTTGGAAAGCGAATTGGGCAGCATCGCATCACGCGCAATCTCGACGACTACCGTGCGCTTGACGTGTTCCAGAAGATCCGTGTCATTGACGATCATCTTCGTCCCACCGCCAAACCCCGCCGTATAATTCACAAAGAGCGACTGTGGGACCCCTCGCCCTCCTGCAAATAGGGAGAGCAGGTACGATGTGAAGCTGGCGTAAATCGCCACCCTATCCGGCACCAATCGAATCAAGCCGAATGGTCCGTCTAGGCGAATCCAGGAGGACGGCACGGTAAACACCACGCTGTTGATATTGGGATAGGCAAAGACGACTGATTGCACCGACTGCACGGGATAGCGCCGAAGTCGAATCGACCCCCAGCGTTCTCCGTCATAGAAATCTGACGAGTAATCATAGGCCGGCTCAGCAATGTCGCAGTTCGCGCCGACAACGCCCTCTGCTAATCCAGGTACTCCCTCGCTCACAATCACTTGCGTTTGGAGGAGAATTCCGAGGTCACGCTCGATCGCGTCTTCGGCCTGTCGAAGTTTATTGAGGAGATACACCTCAGAGAAATCACTGTTCGGCCTAATTGATTGAATCAGGCCGAACAGGTAATCACTCCGAATGTCATTCGGCAGAATGCCAGTCTTCGTGACGGGAAGCGCCATATGTGCCTAAACCAGTACGTCGACGATTGGAGCCGTGATCGGCAACATTTCGAGATTGGTGTAGGTCACGGTCACAGCTCCGGCATTGAGCAAGGTCGTGGCCGCTGTAAACGGTGTGGCCCCCGCCGCAACTGCAATACGCACCTGTCCCAGCACCGCGTGATTGGCGGGAGCGGACGGGGCCACGGCATTGCCAGCCCCAGTAGCAATTCTTCCCATGGTGATGATCGGAGTCAATCCAATAGGGACCGACAACACATAGACGGCTTCCTGCACTGAGGCCGCGTTGGCAGGAATGCTGTGCGTCACCGCGGTAAATGCCACTTCCTGAGTCGAGATGGACTTGAACTCAGAATTGATCAGTACATTGACAGTAGCCGTGGTGATTTTGACGGCCGCCAATGAGCCGGTACCAATGGCCAGCCCTGCAGAGTTCAGCGTACGGCACTTTACGGATGCAAGCTGATTGACTAGGGCAATCAGCGCGGCGAGCTTGGTGCCAAGACCAGCCACCTTCGAGCCACGAGTAATCTTGTTCAGCACATCTACTTGAGGCATGATGTTTCCTCCCGATCAGCACGTTCGACGTGCGCGTATAGCTTGGTTACTTCGATCCCTTACCCTTCTTCTCGTCCTTGCCGCCCTGTCCGTCCTTTAACGCAGCGTTTTTGGTCTCTTCTTGTGCTTGCAGATCCGCAGCGACCTTGGCTGCCTCATCGGCGTCACGCATGGCATCAACGGCCTTCTGTGAGGCTTCTTCCGCTAAGGCCTTCGCATCCTCGACATTGATATACGACTCATAGCCGTTAATCGTGCAGAGACGATCCGCTTCCTCGTTTGGCAACGGATCGGACAGCATGCCTCCCGCGATTGGGGTATATTTCACGCCCATAATGGTGTCCGGGCAGTTCGGAATAGTACACAGCACTCGTTTCATAACGTGTCTCCCTATGCGGTTCCCTGTGATATGCGGGAGCGTTCGAGCTCCCGCATATAGTCCCTACCCACTCCACTCAACGGACTTATCCGCCGTTGTTCGCGCCGAATGGATGCCACTTGGCAGCCGCCGTATTCGGCAGGATGTTCTTGATCATGACGTGCTGCAGCGCCTTGGTGACTCTGAGGTACACGAAGAGCAACTGTGCCCACGGATCTTCCGCGATCTGAGTGGGGTACAGTTGGAAGCGCGTCATCGGTAGCAATTGCCGAATGCTGATCGCGTTGTAGGAGGGGTCCATGTTGAGCACGAATCCCTTGGAGGTTCCCGGAATGTCTCGGTTCTGATCCACATAGGTGGAGGTGGCCGATCCCGAGTAGGCAATCCGACGCATCGCGCGCATATCCGCCGCGGCATTGGTGCCGTTGAGTCGACCACGGAAGATGATGTAGCCGGTCTCATCGATCGCCCCGGAGCGCGTAATGGTGAGCGTCACGGACTGACCAGCCGCCACGGCAATCGGTCCTGACCCCACGAGCACAGTCGTGGATTCTCCCACGTTGCTGATGGAGGCCACGCGGTAGTAGTAGTTGCCGGCATTGGCGGCGGTGAACTTGCTGGCGGCGTCAGTATTGACCGCAGCCGTCATGCTCACGGGCGGAGTCGGGTTTGTTGCCGTGGCAATGGAAGGCGTCAAGGTTTCATCAGGACTCTTGCTTTCCTCCAGGAAAATGTCCGGATTCGTGGCGACATCACCGAAGGAGGTGCGCACACCAATCACCGGACTTCCCAGCGAAATCCCGCCGTTGGGGACCGCATTCAGCGGCACACGGAACGCGGGGTCCAATCCCTGATCGAGATCGGTCTGCGCGGCTACTGACGTATACAAATCGGTCGGTCGACCGAAGTGCCCGCGCTTGCGAATGACCTGCGCGGCATTCAACACGGCCTGAAACCCTGTGGTGTCCAGTGCGGTCCCGCCGAGGTCAATGATGTTCTCGACACTGCCAGCCCCTTCGATCGCTTTCTGCAAGCCATCGAACTCAGCCGGCACCACGGACGAGTCACCGCCGAAGCAGGCCCATTCTGCCGAGGACAACAGTTCCAGTGTTCCGTTGACCTCTTCCTGGGCCTTGGCGCTGATCAAGCTCTGCTGCACGTTCTGCACGAACGACACGGACCTCCGCGTCATCAAATACTTGACGAACGCCACACGCCGGTTGTAGGTCCCGCTCTGGGCCTGAATCGCGCCCAATTCGGTATTGAACGCACCACCCAGACGATGCCCGACGTTCGACATTTCCATCCACTCGTCGACCGTGGCGGTGGCCGGAGTTTTGCCCAGCTTGTTGAAGAGAGCAAAATCCTTCATGGTCTGCACAACCGCCATGAGCGTCGATTCCAACGACTCGATACGGAGTGCGCCACCGCCGCTCAAGGTGGAGAGATCGGTGCCATACCCCGCGGTAATGGCTTTCATGAATGCGTCCCACTCGGAACCCTGCATACCCGGCACATTGGGGGTGCCAATGCCGAACGTGGCTTGTTGTCCGTACATATCTAAAGCTCCTCATTGGCACCTCCCCGCGTGCGGTAAGTCCCTCTCTCAAAGGAGGGTGGGCCTGGGCCGGAGGGACGCCGGCTGTTTCGCTGATCAGGCTAGGCCCACCTTTTTCTTCTCTTACTTGCCTTCGACCTGCTTCACCAATTGCTCAGGCAATGACTGATTCATGGTCAGCATTTGCCGGATCTCGCCCACCTGGACCGGAGAAATACGACCGGCAGCGGATGCCGCCACCGCCTTGTTCAGGAAGTCTGCCCCATCGAACGCCGGCCTCTCATCTTTGGTCACTGAGCCCGAGGCTGATTTTTCGAAGATCGCCAAGGTGCTCTTGCGCGGACGGCCCGTATTGCCGATCTGGCTGATTTCTCCCGCCACTGCCTTAATGAGCGTGCCCTCGATCTTGATGGCCTTCGCCAGCATGACGGTGAGGCTAGCGTTCTCCGCCTGCATCTCGTCCATCCGACGCATCATCATAGACACGCTCTTGGCCACCTTGTTCAGGCTCTCCTGGAATCCAGCAATGACTTTTTCGCCGTCGTAGGTCTGTGACGAGTCGTCCTCGTCCGTCTCAACGGACTTCGCCATGGTCTTGGCATGCACAATCTTTTTCTTGCTGGTCTGTCCGTTCGTGTTCATCTCAAGATTGCGCTCCTGAGCTTTGCCCATGACATCGCTCTCATCCTCGTCATGCGGCTTTTCACCGGCCTGGTCGTCTTCGTCCTCTTCCTCTTTCACGAACTGTTTCCTCTTAGAAACGATTGGTGCGCTCTCGGCATTCGCCTTCACGAAGGCATCCAATTCCTTCATGGATTCGGTAAATTCTCCCAACAACTCTTCGCCGGTCTCAGCCTCCGCC
This sequence comes from Nitrospirota bacterium, assembly GCA_030645475.1. Lineage (NCBI taxonomy): Bacteria > Pseudomonadati > Nitrospirota > Nitrospirota bacterium. The sequence goes on along the minus strand of JAUSMA010000065.1, from coordinate 55,772 downwards.
ACAGCCGCGGAAGTGGACTTTGCAAACAAGTGCTGCTTAGACATGGACAGACTCCTTTCTAACTGACTGGTGTGTAAGTGTCCGTGCGGCCCGTGTTGAAGCCACATGCGACAAGAGTTGCCGCACCGCCGCGACGGCTTCTACGTGAGACATCTGCTCTTCCTGCATTAAATGCTCGACGAGATCTTGCGGGGTCAAGCGAGACGTGCTCGACTTGACGCGCCCAGACTTCATGGCCGATACCAGCTTGTCGGCGACCGATGAGTAGCTGGCCAGTCCCTGCATCGATTCTTTTCGCAACGCACCACCGCCAGTCAGATCAGGTAAGCTCGTGCCATACCCCGCCTGAATGGTTTTGAGGATAGGGGTGTATTCAAGCGTGGACCCGGCACCGATCCAGCATTTTGCAAAAGCTCCCATAGCCATCACGGACACGCCGGGTACCGTTGGATTGACGGGCTCACGCGCAAACCCGATGTTGTTCCAATAGACTTTTTTGATGGCCTTCACCGGTGAGGGCGCGCCCTTGGGGTGGATCATGCCCGTATCCCGAATATGCCCACCGACACTGGGAAACCAGCGCATCGACGGTACAAATTCAGTGATGGATTTCCAAAAGAAATTGGCTTGTTCGAGTTCTTCGCCTGTGCCTTGATAGATCTCACCTTTGACGAAGGTGCGCCCCTCATCAAACTTTACTTCGACGGGAAACCCAATCTCATATTTGCGAGGATTCTGGATGCCCTTCTGTTGACCGAGCAAGGTAAGATGCTCAATGTCCAGATTGCCCTTAGACAAGAAGTAGTCCGCGGAGTCCATCAACGCTTGGCGCAACATCCGCTCATTATCGAGGTCGGTCGCCTCGTTGCTTGGCTCACAATAGACCCATCGCTTGCCTCCTTCGACATGAGGAGTGGCCTTCCAAAACGGGGCCGTCACGCTGATGTTTTCAGATACCGTAGGATTCACAGGTCTGTCATACCATGCGTTTTTGGCTCTCTCTGGAATAGAGAGAATACAGAGACAAGCGAGAATATGGTTGATCGACTAATCAACCGGTTGGTATGCTCTGTGGCAGGAGAGAAGCATGTACCAGTCCACGCGGTTCTATGTCAGAGCAATGCTCGTGATGCTAGCGATAATGCCAGGCGCAGCCATGGCGGAGGATGTCCCATACTCAACACTCATGAAGCTATTCATGCAACAACATCACCTGGATGCGGATGTGAAAGACGCGAACGTGGTCAGAGAGATGTTGCACGATCCTGTAACCATGATTAACAAGAAGGTGCTGATTGCTGGACAGCTAGTAGACGTTGAGCATGTGACTGTGCGAGGGAAGATGGCAACGGCATATCACATCTCAATCAACGTGCCAGGAACCTGGCCAGTGCAAACGACCCAGATCATCTTCTGGCCTAATGCGCCAACGCTCCCATCATTGGTTTTCTGTGTTGGCCGCATCATGGGATCTACGTCTGTCCGCACTGTCCCGTCAGGTATCAATAGGTCCGTCCCTTCCGTGTCTGAGATCGAATGTCTCGACCGACCGGAAGTGCGGGATCGGCTCACACGGCAGGCGTTAATCCTGCAATCGTCGAAACATCCATGATCAGCATGCGCTCAACGATCTATTCAATCCTCTATCTTATGGTCATGACCATCATGCCTGGATGCACGCCACTATCACCCATCCAGGCCGGCGTGTCGACAGCCGTGATGCTTGAAGATATGACGGAGGATCCTGATGAGGATGCGAAAGAATCGACGTTCCTTGAATGGGCGGATGACGTGCTGTCCTTCCCGAAGAATACCGTCGTGTTGTTCGTACGCTCCACCGTTGCGTTTTTCTGGTCTATGGGTGATGCGATGGGCGGATCCAGCGTGACACTCGCAACGAGGGAAGCCACGGTGAACGACTACCTTCCGGTCACATGGTCGTCGTCACCGCTGCCGTTCGAACAGACCGAGAGGGGCCGTCGTTACACCTGTGATGGCTACGATATGGTGCAGCGGTATCGAACACCGGCGTGTACCTTCACGATGGTCCAGGGTGCGCGGGTCTACTCGCATCCTTCGTCTGCGATGCAACGATAATCCCGCTGTATTCTGCATGGTTATTGCGCTCATTTCGTCTTCACGGCTTCGAGTGTCTTCGGTTCCCAGTATAAATCGAGTTCGATATTGTAGGTGATAAGCTCATGAATACTGATGTACCCGAGCTCTCCTCCATAGCTCAAGTCAGCCAATCCAAAAGCCTGATGTTGGATCGGCTCTGCATCCTTCTCCATGATGTACCAGTCTTGATTGCCGACGAAATAGTGCAGGTAGACCATGGCGTGTTCGCCTTTGCCATCTTGCTCATAGACTGTTGGCATTGCACAGACTCGCTGGGCAAGACCCTTCAGCATGTCGAAGAAGAATTGTCTTTCTTCTCCTCTGCACAGTTGATCAAGGGCTTGTAGTTGGCGTGTGCCGATAAATCCGTTCAACGCATGGGTGGCAGTCGCTGCTTCGAGTTTTGTCGCAGGTGTTGTCACCCCCATGGCTCCCCTTCATGTTGTGTGCATCGCTAGAATCCTCCTTGAAAAAAGACATACACCGATCTGATCGCAAGGCCCACCAGCCCGAGACAGACCGCTATCGCCACGACCACGACTGCAACGACGAGGAATTTGGCATGTTTCATTGACATGGCCATCTCCTATTCAAGCGGAACACAGCAATACATAGCCACGACCGCGAACGCGAACAGCAAGAACGCGACCACGACTGCAACCCCAATCCCAATCGCCACCCACTTCACAATCGTTCTCATGCCGTCACCTCCAATCCTTTATAAGGGTCAATCGCAAACCATCGAATCAATATCGCCAACACGTACATCATGATCATGTGCCGCCCTCCTTTCTTGCCCCACCGTTTCCGTCCCCTTGCCCATGTCCATCCATCATGCAACTATCTATATAGTACTATTGCAATAGATGTCAAGGCTGCCAGGATTTTATTCTCCAGGCCCTTGACTGTCTATTATGATAGTGCTATGTGAATAGATGCTACGAGAACACGTGGTGCCAGACAAAGAAAGAAGGGAACTCAATCATGAACACAACAGATGACCTCCTCTATTGGAGTGGATCTTTCCCCCATCGAGGATGAAGCGGACACCATCACCAGCCAAAGGGAGGCATAAATCATGGGCTATCATGTACGTGTAGATGTGAGAACAGAAGCCAAAGCCATCGAGATTGCGGACCTGCTGGTGAGCTGGCTCCGCGAGCACACCTCACCATCCATAGTCCCTGAAGATGTGCTCATCGTACCTGATGATTCTGAAGGCGAGGAGGGCCGCGCCTCTCTTTGGAAGCACGAAACGCGAGACAACGTCGAAGGGATGGGCTAGACCATGACCAACTTGGAGAAGTTGCTGGAATCTACGAAGTATGACTATGAGGAATGGCGGGCGATCTATGGCACAGGGCACACCCCTGAACGGGACGCCGAGCGGAAAGCGTTTGAATCGGCCATTACACGGCTAGAAAAGTCCATCGCCAACGCCGAAGGGAGGGCCTAGACATGAACACCCACCCCCTCACCATCCCTCGCTGGTGGAAATGGATCATGCTGGCGCTCAGCCTGATCCTCCTCACTGCTGCCCTCTACGCCATCTGGCATGCGGGCGGCTCCGCCTGTGAGTCCGAGGCGCATTTGTCTGACCTTTGCGACCCCTATCTTCCAGGTATCCCCGGCAGGGAGGGACGCTAGTGCAGAACTTCGAGCGCAATTGGCTCACCGGATCGCTAACCGAGATGATAACTGAGGGAGGACGCGATGAATATGATTCGAACGGTTCGACGAGACGCCCTGTGAGGCGCGATGCACCTTCGCATTCACGGACGGATTCCCGATGGACGACAACGGACACACGGACTGGATGCGGGCCAGGATCAAGACGGACGACAACACCTTCTATGAAGGGACCATCACCTTCTATCCGTCAGATTTCAAAACTAAGACGGGCTACGCCGTCGAGAATCGAGATGGGACCTATACGTTCAGGATTCACGGTAATGCCAGCTTTGAGCTGCGAAAGAAGGGAACGAAACCATGACGACCGATCACCCCACTGTGACACTGAGAAACGGTGTTGCCGTATTGGCCAAACTCTACAAGGGAGAGCTGTGCCCCATCAGGTATGCAAACCGAACGCAAGCCGACACGAAGGTCAAGATGATGCCTGAACGATGGTACATCTATAGGGGCATGGGGCGACCGTTCTATGTGGCACTGGTGAGGGCATAATTATTTGACAGGCCACCTTGACACACTCTCTATATAGTGCTATCTAGAGAGTGTGATGAGAGAGACCAAGAGAGAGAAAGGGAAGGAGATGAACATGGCCAAATACACCTACAACAGCGTTGACCCGAGAGTATTCCCATTCAAGAAGACGGTCCGATTCACCAGGGGAGAGTTTGCGGGGTGGACGCCTCCCATGGGGATCGTTAATGCCCGTTATGCCATTTTCAGAAACAAGGCCACGGAGTTGCTGATACCAGTCTACGATCTGACCAAGGAGACCAAGGAGCGAATCAACGCCCTTCACACGACGAACTATGCCGGTGTGGAGAAGGCAAGAATGGAAGGAGAGTTATGGGTGAACTGACCACACAAGAGAAGCTTTTCTTTGATCGAGTAGCCTTAAAGATGACAAGCGCATCAAACATCACCGTAGAGGCTATCCAAGAGGCTGCGCAAAAAGTTCTCAACGATGACGTGAAGATCGTGAATAGATTCGTTCACCTTCGCCCAGACGAGAGGCATGCGCTAGGAAAAGGTTTATCCGGGATTGTCTATGATGCGATTCGCGGCAAGAAGGAGGCGACGAGATGACCGACCGAAAAGAACTCGAAGGATTGGCCGGAGCAATGCGACTCAAAGGAGCCACGGTCACCATTGATCACGATGGTGAGGGATATATCCATCGCATCACGATTGCTGGGGCCAAGGGCATCGGACCACTCCCCATGACGCCTATTTCTTCGGCTGAACGAATGCGGGAGTTTCTGTTCAAGAATAGGCCTCGCATCTTAGTCCATGACATGACCCCCCCCCTGCCATGTGTGAATCAGAAGCGATTGACCTATTCAGATGATAGAAGATCATGAGGCCATACCGTACCAATGAGAAGTGCAGCAATTGCCCATTCCATTCATCCGGAGAAGGACTGCGGTTAAGACAGTCCCTGCCTCCTGGGAGGTGGAAAGAGATCACGAACGCCCTCCTTAGCCAGCAGCACTTTTATTGCCATAAAACCGTCGAGCATGACGATGATGGAGAACAGATCGACGGAACTGGATTGATCTGTGCTGGTTCCATAGAATGGCAGGACAAGCGAGGACTGTCCTCGAATTTCCTGAGGATCTGTGAGCGATTACGATCTATAGAGGAACGGATACCATGAACACTGTTCGTCAATTGCCGTCTCAGGAGCCTCGTATCGAAACTGGACCATTGTGTTTTGACGGAGACTGGACGGGCATATTCATACGAGGCGATAATGCGCTATGGTATGCCATGGAAATAGATCATGCCATCAAGACGACCGTGATGGATACTGTTACGAAAATGAAATTGCAGAAGATCGCTGACATATTGCGGTCATGCGATGAACGAGTAGGAGTGCCACGGTGAAGCAGATCGTAGCTAAGGAGTATCGATATGGATTGGATTGCCACGATATTATGGTGGATTATTGGTGTGCTTCTTCTCAATTGTTTAATTGGCGCGGGTGTATGGGCAGCGATCGACGAGGAAGATGGACGATTTTATAAGTGGTACTGTGATGCTCCAAGAGGATGGATAAAGCCGCTTGTTCTTCTAGCGTGGCCTTTCGCTCTTTGGGTTTGGCACAGAGAAACACATATGGACGTGTCAGATAGCCGCGCCGCACTCACCGAGGCGAAGAAGAGGGGCACGACGCCCCTCTCGGATATCAAGAAGAAACTCGGTTTATAGCTGTTAGGAGGTTAGGGTGAAACTGGTTCTACAGAAACTACAGTGTCCAAAATGCGGTCACAAGTTTGCCCCACTGGTCTGTCTTCGCTGTGGCCACACATGGTGGCCGAAGGTTCCAGGATTTGTTCCAAAACGCTGTCCTGGGGAGAATTGCAAGTCGGCGTACTGGAATCAGCCGCGGCAACGTTCTCAGAAGAAGGTTGTCAAGGCGGCTCGGTAGGTCGTGGCGCAACGATATTCACGGCCTGATCGATGTCCTCTTTGGTCAGGCCGAGTTTCTCCTTGAGGAGCTGTTCGGTCACCATGCCGCGTACGATGACCCGTGCCAGTTGGAGGCCCATTTCTTCTATCTGCGTGCGCACCGCAATCATTTCTTTGTCAAAAGCCTCCGCCAGAGCCATGTTCTGCTGTTGTGCCATTGACACACCCATGAAGAGCCGTTGTTTTGTGGGTGACATATTGAATGGCTTCTTTCTCGTAAACGGCATCACGTTCCCTTTTTCCATGTCCCTACTCCTTTTGTGGTTGTTCGGTCATTCCTGATACCAAATCACATCGGCGACGATCGAGTAATGCATCCTTCATCTCTTGCTGCGCTGCCGGCGTATGAATCCCCTTGCGCTCCACCTTCTCCATCCGGTTATGGGAATCCTTCCTGAGCGCCGTAGCCGCCTGTCCGATCATCGATCGCGATGCCTCGGCTTGTTGCAAGGCCGCTTCGACTTCGGCCAATGGTTGAAGAATTGCCCGTCTAGAATTCTGTGACATTAGGCAGCCTCATGCTCTGGCGAGTCGGTCTGTGCCGCTAAGATCGCGCCCAATCCGGTTTCGTCCATGCTTTCATAGGGAGAGGTGAGCATTTCACGCAAGCCTGACTTGCGTTCAAGTCTGGAATGATTCTTCTGATCAAGTATCGTATCGGTATTGAGCGTGAGTGCGTCGACATCATCTGTCTGTCCCAACCGATGAATACGACCGATGCGTTGCCAAAAAGTTTTGGCGGTTTTTGGCAAATCATATTGGATAACCCATTTCCCTCGTTGGGCATTCATGCCGGTTGCTCCGGCATCGGAGACCACCATGATATCCGCCTCGGCCTGCTTGTTGCCTCCAGGACGGAACTGCTTAATCTTCTTCCCCTTCTCCTTTGAGCTATCTCCTCCGGTGATCGTCACGACACGATGCCCGGCATCACGGAGTACTTTTGACAGCGAAGCCACAGAGGACAGATTATGGGCAAAGATCACTCCGGGCTTGCCCTGCTCGCGATACGCATTGGCCCGCTTCACCACCTCTTGCATGCTGGCGTTATGCTCCAACGGAGCCTGATGAATCACTCGATCCAAGGCCATGTCTCGAATCATGCCCATGCTGGCAGACAAGTGCTTGGCGATCGCGTCATGCTCTGACGCATCCTTACCTTCGAAGCTAGATGGGCTGAGGGACTTGAGTGAGGCGAGATCCGTCTTGCCTTCACTCATCGCAATCTTCGCCTTCCGATATTGTCCCATGACCGCATCGTATTGCGTACGCTGGTAGGGGGTCAGTGCAACAGGAATGTCCTGCCGATTGGCCTTCACGCCAGGATCGACACGGCCCGCAAATATATAGGGCATGACTTCTCGTTTGAGCGCATCTGCGGCCGCATTCGTATTGAGTCCGTATTTTGCCAGAAACCCCTCACGATCCTTGTAGCGCACTGGATCCACCTTATGGAGCTGATCGAAGAGTTCAGATACATCGTTCTTGATTGGGTCTGCACTAGCCGATACGTAGTAGGGGGTCTGGGCGCTCAACGCATCCATGACGTTCGCCAAAAGCGAGTTGGTTTTCCCCTTGCGGTTGAGCATGTCGTGGCCTTCGTCGATATTGAGGTATTGCCAGGCAATGCCTTCCTTCTCCATGGTCTGTCTGAGCGTAGCCTGGCGTTCGCGTTCATTCATCTCATTAAATTGTTCACCCATCGACTCGTCTGGGATGCCCCGTTCTTTGGCCATTAGATGGACCAGATCATCGCGGAGCGATTGATGGGTAGTGACCACGAACTGATGCTCAGGATTCTTATAGGCCGCAATGCGCTGGTCCCTGGTCTGGCCACCTTCCGCCCACCAATGATACTTGCCAGGCTCCAATAGGTTGTTGGCCTCTCCGCCGAATTGCTCTTGTACGATACTGGGTACCGCAAAGATGCCGCGCGTGACCTTGCCTTGATCGTGGAGATGCGTGAAGGCTCCCAATCCGATGGCGGTCTTTCCTGATCCTGTGCCGAGCGCCATGACCATCCGCTTGTTGGATTCGATCAATTTCACGGCCCGCTGTTGGCGAACATATTTACCGTCCATCCGCACATCAGGAATGAGTGTGACAGGCCTGAGCGGATCAAAGTTTCTCGATACTTGCGGGAGAATGGACTGTAGCTGTGTCTCCGCCTGCTCTCCCAAGGTCCATCGCTCATCGGAGGCCAGCGTGGGTTTCATCAGGTCTTCTGGCTGTGCCAAGAACATATTCACCTGGTTCTGGTCGGCGATCTCCGCGAGCTCGCGCGCGCGGTCCATCTTGTCTTTGACGCTGCCGGCCGCATACTTCCCTTCCACCCGATTCCTAAGCCTATCCACAAACGCCTTCTGTGTGGCAAGTCGTGATTCGCGTGCCTGAGGGTCCACGGCGTCCAAGTGCGCCAGGTTCCCGGCAATCACCGTCCGTCCGACTTTGAGCGCCGTCTTATTCACCTTGCCGTAGGCATCAGCAAAGGCGCGGCTCGTATCGCTCTTCAGCAGGTCCTGCATGGCCTGATAGGCACGCTGCCGGCTACCGTGCATGGCAATGTACTTGTCCCAGGTCAATCCTTGCTCTCTGGCCTGCGACATAATCTCGTGTCGTTTCGACGACCATTCATGCCAGAGAGGATTCTCTTGCGTGCCGAATAGTCCTTCTGACTCTTTCTCAGGCTCAGGCCCCATTTCAGCCAGTGAGTCTTTCTCCTTCTGCTCGTTCTCACCCTTGGCAAACCGGGATTCAAAGAAGTCTCTCAACGCATACTGATCGTGTCCCGTCAACTCCCCGACAGGCTTAAACGCCATCATTCTGCGTGGGTCTTCGGCCAGCACCCGATGGAGGGATTCAATGGTCTTTGGCGATTGCATATCAATGTTTTGCTGATGGAGTGGTGCGGCATTCGCACCATACTTGTCTTTCACATAGGATTCGGCCAGCCGCTTGAATGTCTCGGTATGCACCTCGGCCCGTTGTGCCTTGCCTGTCTCATCGCGCAATGGAGCAATGCGGTCCATCGCCTCAAAATACCCTTGTCGCTTCTCGTCGGAGACGGATTGCAACACCTCTTGCGAGAGGAGCGATTGATAGATCGAATGGACCGGCTCACCATCGGCCATGCGACTTCCGATATAGGATTTCAGATCATCTTCCAAGACTCCGCCTGGCTGCGTTGAGAACTGCTGTGCAAAGCTCACGGCTTGGATGTTGGGGTCTGTATAGGTGGACATGGGCCGTCTGGCGAAGCCCTTGGGCAACCAGTTCTCCTGATCCTGTTCCCCGCTCATGATGGAATGCGTCTCTTTCACGCGGCGCGCAAGCTCAGGATCTGGCTTTTTCGTGAGTTTGGGTAGTCCACTTTTCGCAATCGTGACAAACTGGTTGGTTCCGTCAGAGGTAATCGCATAGTCACCTTTGTCGAGACCCAGCGCCCTCATTTGCTGGATGGCCGCGACGGTCGAGATCGGACCGAGCGAGACTTGAATCGATTGGACCGGAGCAGCTTTCAACGCAAACTCTAAGGCGGCGATCGCTTCCAGTTCTCCGAGTGTGTTCCCCAGAACGGATCGTGCCTCGCGTAACTTTTCGATTCGTCGCTCGTTCATTTCGTGCGCGATGGATAGCTCGGTGGGATTCTCGACTGAACCCAGTTGAATTTCTTTGGCTTGCGTGAGGAGTTCATGGGCTTGAGCCATGGCCTCTTGCGCGGCTTCTTCATGGTGTTGTGAGTGGTACTGCGTCACGGAATCGGAGAATTTCTTGACATCATCAGGGACAAAGTTCGTATGGATGGCATGGGCCAGCGCCTGAGCGGCCCCAGCGGTCCCCAGCACATCGATCACTTCTCGCGGGAGCACATCTTGCCCGGTCAGGACCTGCGAGGATTTCGTCAGCGCCGTGCTGGCCCCGAGCGCGATATGACGCTGAAGTGCCTGGCCCTGTTGTGCGACCGTGCGGCCTTCGTCAGGCTGTTCGACCATGTGAAGGAATGACCTGGACAGTTCCTGCCGATCCCGTTCTTTCGCGTCTGTTTCGAGCTGGGCCAGGATCTCGGCGGAGGTGACGGGCTCCGATTCAATCACCAGGGCCTTCCCCATCGGTTCGACCTTGCCGGCCTGAATGGCGGCAGACTTGTCTTTCGCCTGTGCCAGCGCGTCCTTGACGTGCTTCGCCATGGCCAATAATTTGATGGCCTCTGAAGGCGCGGCGTTCTTGATTGGTCGCTCCCCTGTCGATAACTGACCAGACTCCGCCCGTGCCTGGACTTCCACCTGCATGCGGGCCACGGCTTCTTTCAGGTGAGTCCCAGCCTTGACCTTCTCAGGAGAGAGCTCCTGCTTATGTTGCGCGTCGATCTCTTCGGCTTCTTCAGCAAGCTCCTTCTCTGTCAATCCAGCCGCTGCAGCGCGCGTCCCATATTGAGGCGTAAATCCAAGACCGCTTTCAATCCTGTCCGGTTCAAGGTCATGTAGACCCAAGACATCGGGTTCATTGCGATAGATCGAGAGCTCTCCGAGATTGGCCTCAGCTCGTGCTTCATGGTCAAGGAGGAGGCGGTCTCTCGTGCGAGTCACGACCTCCATGGCATCCTTCACCAATTGTCGATGGTGCCTCAGAATGGCGATGTTTTTCGCGCCGTCGCTCAGGCCTTCGAGCTGTTCAGGTTTGAGGCTGTAATCCTCCCAACCCATGATGCCGGCGACATGGTCAACCAATTGTCGTTCGGTCTTCTCCTTATCAGACCTGAGGGCATCCAGTGCCTGTTTCTTCGGTGTATAGGTGCCGGCTTCCTTGTCCGCTTTCGTTTGCTCTTTGGCCTTGGCTCGCTTGTCCTTCGCCTTCACCTTGGACTGCTGAGCATATTCCTCTTTCGACTTCACATCGGTGAGCTTGAGGTAATTGAGCTTTCCGCCAGCCCCACCAATGACATGGTAGGTACCTGGAGCCGTTTTCGACTCGCGGATACGAATGGGCTGTCCCTCTCCGGATCCGTGCGGATGGATCGTGATCCAGCGACAGTTTTCTCCTGGTCCACACGAGGACTTGCCGAATAACGAGGACGTGCCGAACGTGAGCGTGAGCCTAGATGGCGCAGAGGACTTGGTTATCGTCTTGCCGGCACAGCGCCCGCCGACCGGCTCCTCGTCACCGCACACGAGGCAGCGAGGATGCCCGTTCTTATGGGTCCACTCCGCCGCGTCGAAAGCATGTGGTTTCCTCGCTTCAGCCGTCTTTGACCGCTCACGTATGTCCTCCGTTTCCTGCTCATACTCGGCTTGTCGAGCCGGAGAGAGAGCCTTGATCATGGTCGGATGGTCTTTCGTCGCCAGCACCTTGCGGATGAACGTCGCCATGGGAAAGCTATGCATCGAGCCGAAGAAGCGAGCATCACTATAGTTGTCGAGGAAGGCGCGCTTTGCTTCCTCTGCCGAGTCGAACCCCAGCATGCATTTGTCTTCATCGTATTGTGTGAAGTCTGGAACGGCCATCGCATGTACCACGTAGGCGTGTGTGGCATCAGGATTCGGACCAATGAAACAGTCCACATGATCGCCGTCCACACCCTGTGTCTGGCGAATATATCCGTAGGCATGCTTCATCTTGATCTGGCCACTCTCACCCTTGCGGTTTGTCCAGCGCCTGATACTCCCAACCTGGTTCTCGATGCTGATATCCAGCCCTTGGAATGTGGTCTTATAGTCGAGTGGATGCCCGCCCCCATGAATGCCTTTGTTGAAGTGTGGACTGCGAGGGCTATAGTCTCCATTATTGTCCGTGGCCGACTTAATCTGCGTGGGATGATAGACGGCAATCGCCTTCCCTGGATGGTCGTTGACATAATAGGAGTCAAACCCAGCCCCCTTGATCGCGGCCTGCACTTCTGGGAGCTCGACCATTTCCCAGTCTCCGTCTTTCATGTCTTTGATCATCCACGAATGAAACCCCTTCGTTGATTTCAGGGCGTCCATGGCGAGCTTCAGGTGCTCTTTATTTTCATAATCGAAGGTGTGTTCGGCTTTTAAGTGTACGGCCATGACGCGCTGACCATACTGCCTCGCCCACTGCTCTTCTGGGTGAAAGTAAAACCCTCCGCGCCGTTTCCCCTTCTTGAACCTCGTAAACTCGGCATTCGTGCCGTGATAGAACACGGTCGGCGTCCCATCCGCATTCTTGGCCTTCGAGTTCCCAAACCACTGCCTAAATGTCTGTGTCTGATGAGCAGACCTGCTATCCTCGTGCTCCCTAACGAACGTTCCGTCCTTCTTCACGTAGGAATGCACATGCGACTTCGTGACTTGCCTTGAAAGCCCCATCCGTTCGAGTGCCTTGCGGAAGATGAGAGGAATTTTCATAGCGGATAGTCGTTCTTGTAGCGAGGATCTATGTGCATGCAGGCGTCACAAACATAGACTTCTCCCGCATTCGCATACTTGCGCCAGGACCCATGCTGCACTTCGTAATAGCCAGCCGTACAGCCCCCGCATTCCTTACCCGCGTCTTTCACGACCTGCTTGCAGCGGTCGCAGACAATGTGCAGGGATATCATCATGAATGCGCTCCAGGTGCGGAGTGGTTACCTCGATCAATACAGACCAAACAGACATAAGTATCGCCGCTCTTGACCTGATCCCGGTCGGCATCGCATAACACCATGCCCTTCGCTTTCTGGACCAGCACAGTAGATCGAAGCCCCGCCTTCATTTCATTGCCACATGCACAGCGCATGGTTCGGCCTCCTTCATTGATCAATTGGGGAACTCACACACTTGACCATACGGATAATCTCGGCACATTGCAGGACGATCCTCATAGATCCCACAATCTCCGTTCAGTTGCAGATGTCGACAGGTATAGACGTACGCCTCCAACATGACACCCGTTGAGTTCTGCTCCGCTTCATATGGTGTACCTGATCTTAACGGAATCAACATCGGGAGAATGATCTCGATATCATCCTAGAACTTTTGACCTCGACGATCTTGCAAGAACCGACGAATCATTTCTCGATAGTGAGGCAATCGAAACTCTTTGCAGCAATGTCCCGTACAACGCATACACTTACTTGTTAGTTAGTCACATGTAAACCATATTCTGGAGACGATCATGCACTAAAGGCAACATCTTCATCGAACAGATGATACGGTTCATTCGTGTCAGGAAAGTAGACATCCGCAGATCCCCAGTTATGGAAGGCGTTCCGTGTCTGTTCTGCAATCGCCAGCGCCAACAAATACGCATCGGGCTCTGCCGGCAAGTGGCCTTCTGCTTCGGGGTCGGTATAGGGCCCAAGCAAATACAGGTTGTCGCGGGTATACCCGTGTTGCTTCAAAATTCTTTTTATGGCCCACCAGTAACAGCCAAATAGCAAGAACCTCTTCGGCTCCGCCTGTAACATCCGCACGATGGCCTCAAGGGTCGTCGCGATATCTGCGACGGGCTCAATCCGTTCCTCAGCCATTGGCGGACTCCTTGAATTTCAGCGTCACCCGCGCCTTGGACAGCACGATTTGTGACTTGAAATCCTGTGGCGTAAACACCTTGCCGGATTCACGCGACTGCTTGGCTTGCTTGCGGTACTCTACGACCAAGGCATGCGCTTTCTCCCATCCCACAATCTCATTTAAGGCGTTCGCATAATAGCTCGATGCGCTGGAATGCTTGCGTCGTCCTCCATAGCTACCGCCATATCGAAGCGCATCGTCTTTCTCTTCGACGACGCGCTTGACCAGATTCGGCATATACTTCGAGGTGGGTAGGATGAAGGTGGCAGCCTCAGCATCTTCCTTATGGCCTGGGAATAACTTCTGCATCGTCCCACTGGCGCTGATCGTCCACAGTTCCTTGCGTTGTTCCCCATACGGCTTGGAGTAGTCTTGTTCTTTAGGAGCCGCCATCATGGTCCGCAACCGCTCCTGAATCTCTGGCTCCATGTCTGCAATCAACGCCTCTGGATAAGAGGCCAACCCGCTAGGATGGCGCATCGACGCAATGGCCATCTTCAATTCTTCGTGTTGCGTCACCGCCTTGCCCATCTTCATCCCAGTGGACAACTCGTCGACCTTACAGGTGTAGTCATCGTTGGCATGCACGCTGATCGAGATGTGTCCGACCGGCCGCATCGTGACTTCCTGCTTGTCCAGATCAACGGCAGTGACCCGCCACATGGCATGCTTGCCCATTTTGGCCGGCGCATCGTCCTTGGCGCTCATCTCGTAAATTCCGCCCTGGAAGATCGGCAGACTGGTCTTCGTCATGAGGATCGGGCGTGACTCGTTCAAGAGGTCCTTATGCAGGAAATGCGCATCGCTCTTGAGTTCGTCCGTCATCTTTTGCACCCGGTAGTGCAACATGGCCGCGCTCTTCGTCTCCTTGTTCTCCAAGGCAGCATGATTCCGCTTCAAGTGCATGAGCATACGGAATTTACTGATCGCCTCATCCTGTTTGACGGCCTTGTACTTTTCAAGCTGTGCGTCCTTATTCTTCGCCAATTCGACCCTGGCCTTATCGGGATCGTCGGCCATCATGATCGTGAAATCGTCTCGGCTGATATTGAGACCCTTGGCGGATAGGTTTTCGAGACGGTCCGCTCCATGCCAGAGCTGGTCCATCCAATCGCGCTTGCCGGCCACCGTCTGATATCGGTATCCGTCGAATGACTTCTTGGCGAAGTAGTTATGCACCCGGACAGACTTGAGCTTGTTCCCCTGGCGTATCCCGCGCCCATTCCGCTGTTGAATCGAGGCCGGTTCCCATGGCTGATCGGCATGGTGAATATCCGTGGTGAACTTTTGCAGGTTCACTCCTTCGCCCATGGTGGCCGTGTTCCCGATCACCACCTTGAGCTTGCCAGAGACAAAATCATCCGCCACGTTTTGACGCTTGGCCGAGTCCTTGCAGACCTGGGCGTTGATGATGCCAATCTGATCCTCTTTAATACCGGACTTTATGAGTTGTGCTTTCAACTTCTGATGCACGTCGACCTGATCGGCAAAGATGACCTGGCCACCTTCGGCCACGCCTTCCTTCACATGCTTCACGATTGAGGCATATTTCGGACTGTCAGCCTTGGCATACTTTTCAGGATCGAGGAGGCTCAAGTCCATCGACGCTTTGGACATCTTGTCCATCAGCGAGAAGATATGGGCTTCACCTGAGTCCTTCGCCTTCTGATTCATGCCCAGGGCTCGCAAATCGCTGTACACCGACTCTTGTTCAGGCGTCATGGCGACATAATGACTGTGCTCATCCTTCTCTGGAATTTGCAGACCCACGTCCACGGCGGTCTTGCGGTAGATGTAGCGTCCCATGATCGTCCTGAGCTCGTTCATATTCTTGAACCCCGTGACGACCGGCATCTCCTCAATCCCTCCAAGAGAATTGAGGATCTGTCGCTTCTCGATCTCGCAGTAGCGATCGATAAACTCTTCCTGGTTGCGAATCCCGCGTTGTTCGAAGAGCTCCGGTGCGATGTGGCTCAGCATGGAATAGATTTCAAGCGGACTGTTCTTGGTGGGTGTCGCGGTCAGTTCGAACACACCACGATTGCCGTTGTGATCACGCACCCACTTACACTTGTGCTGCATGTCGAGGGATCGCTTGGCAAAGCCTGATCCCCCAAGGAATTTTGGCTTCTCTCCAAAGCGGTTATGCGCTTCGAACAGGTTCTTGTAGGCGTGGAATTCATCCCCGATGAGACAGTCGATGCCCAGGTCGTTAAAGTACACGGCGTTCGTGCGCTTCTGGAAATCCTTATTGGCCATCGCTTGTTGATAGCGTTCCTGAATCTCCCGCACATGCCGAGGGGTGGCTTTGTCCAGCTTCTTGCTGCGCTTGACCCAGAAGTCCTGATTGACGTACTCGCCTTTGGTGATGGGATCGACATCGATCTCTTCGAAGGCTGGAGCCGTGACCAGCACGTAGTCATAGGACCCCTGCATCATCTGATGCCACTTCTTATGGCGATCCTCTGGACTATCCGCTCGGGCCTTCAATTTGCCGTCTTTGTCTCGCGTATGCGTCTCCCCAATGATCAAGACCGAGCTGCCGGGTGCAAAGGCTTCAATCTCCGCCGCCCAATTCGCCGTGAGCGACTTCGGCACCACGATCAACGGTCGCTGCACCTTTCCTTGCGATTTGAGGGCTTTGACCAGCGCGATGGCCATTGGGGTCTTGCCAAGGCCTACATCGTAGGAAATGATCCCCTTGCCTTCTTCGATCGCCCAACGTAGAGCTGGGTGCTGATAGGCATTCAGCGTACGTTCAGGATTCCATCCCGGCAACGGCACCTCTTGCATACCGTACCGTTTCGGACGGTACCCGTTATAGAGACGATTATACAGATCCTCGATCGTGGATCGATGCGGACTAGTGGCCAGCCATGTCTGAAACTCTTTCTCGAGATCGACAATCTGATTCCACTCTTTTTCCTTCATCGACAAACGATTCAGATAGTCGTGGTAGATTCCGTTCAGATACCCCTGACCTTGACCTACGTTGGTAATGTTGTAGACGCCATCATTGAAGTCCACCACGTAGCGGATATCAGACTTATTTTTTTCTCCATAGGCATAGGCCTTACTGGTCAGAAACTCTCCCAATATCTCAGGCGGCATCCAGCCAGACCGCAAGGAGACCTCAAACTCTTCCATGCTCTTCGGTGCCAGGCTGTCATCCAGCCATGCGAGTTGTTGCTCCAGCTTGTGACGCACCGGCGAGTCCGGCATGGCGGAGATGGCGATCGACATAGCATCGCGCTTGGGGTACAGATCTCCAGAGAGCAGATCGTCCCGCGTGCCCCACATCGTGCCATCCAAATTCATGGCGTATCGATCTGATCCATAGAGCTTCTTGACGATCTCTTCATGGTTCTCTTCGTCTGAGTCAGTGCCCCCAGTCCAATTGACCGCGATATCCTGGAGGCTCACGTTCCGGCCATCACCGTTCAACAGGATCCGCATGACCTCATCGAAGTCTTTCGTATTCGTCACTCCCAGAGCCCGGCCACTCATCTCTCCGCGTAGTAATGAGGAGGGCTGTCCGTCCGCGTCGACCGCAACTAGAAGAGGATAGAAGCGAGGATCGCGTGCAGCCATCTCCGCGAGCACCGTGTCACCCGATGGATTGCCGTGCGCGGACACATAGCCCAGGACGGCTCCACGCAAGGCCGCGATATCCAGCTTCGAGAAGTCCGATCCGCTCGCATACCCATCGGCCATATATTTGAGTCGCTGGCCCAATTCGAGCGCCAAGCCCTCTTTGCTGTCCTTGGTGTATTGCACACCTGGACCGATCTCATCCGCTTTATGCCACCGTCGCGGCTCACCTTGGAGTACATAGAGAACCCCGTTGATCAGTCTGGTCGTCCCATTCGCCAGCTCAGGATAGGGGTTCTTTTTCGCGG
The DNA here is from genome assembly GCA_030645475.1 of Nitrospirota bacterium. Taxonomy (NCBI): domain Bacteria; kingdom Pseudomonadati; phylum Nitrospirota; species Nitrospirota bacterium. Next base: position 38,080 of record JAUSMA010000065.1, on the reverse strand, counting down.
CCCAATTGGCTTTTTTGAGGAGATCTGGGCGATCCTGCACTTGTTGCTGAATCATCTCCAGCGAGAGCGAGAGCGGTTGGCTGGTAATGGGAGTCTGCGCGATCTTCGACGGGATGCCGTCCATGGACCCGCCCACATCGACCCCACCGCGCCAATTGGTTTGTGCCGTCCCATGGAGGAACCCTCTCGCAGGATCGTCGAGGATCGCCGCATCCATCCACGGACCGTCCCATGCACCAAGTGCCTGCAGATCCTTCTTCTCCAGTATCCCAAGTGCGCCAGCCACCTCTTGGGGACGTTTGCGCAACACGAGAATATCGGTCACCACGCCCGTTCCGGAATGGGCAAAGGCCGTATTGGGCATGCGATGCACCGCGAGAATTTCGGCCTTGGCCATCACGCGTTGACGAAAGACCCGTGTGGTTTGGTTGGTGGCAATCCCGTGCGGCACAATCAGGCTGACCACGCCCCCATCCTTGGTCTTATCCAGTGCCGTATCGAGAAAGTATTGTTCAGCCGTAGACAGTTCCGGCTTGTCGCTGACCGCAATCGCGCCGCGCACGCCGAACGGGACATTCCCGATCACCGCGTCATACTTCTTCATGTCCGCCGTCACGAAATCCTCAAGGGACGAGTGGACTACGTCATCATCTGGGTGCAGAAGCGCATTCACCGTGGAGGCCGTCTTATCCCACTCTACCGCCGTCATCTTCACGCCATGCGGCTTGGTTTCTTGGAACACGCCGGTTCCCGCACTGGGTTCGAGCACATGGCCCGTCTGTAATCCCATCCTGGAGAGCAGGTTCCACATCGCTGCAGCGACGTTTGGAGGGGTGTAGTACTCGTTCAGACTGTCCCCTATGCCACCCTGACCTGAATAGGCAGCCAACTTGGTCCGCCAATTCTTGGGGACCTTGTCCGACTTCGTCAGCCGTTCTAACCGGCTCCGTTGTTCCTTCGCTGTCAGTGGGCGGTTATCTTTTCCCGTCGTCACATCGACGCATTCAAGGATCTCCTTCGCTGCCTCATTGGCCTTCTTCCGCTGACTGGGCGTCCAGGTCTCTTGCGCACCGAACTTGGGTAGGGCCTTGGACACCTTATCCCACGAACGTCCGTAGTCCAGTCTCGTGCTCGCGTCTTCAGCGGCCTGGGTCTCTTGCTCAGGCCCATCTGACTGACTAACCGGTATGTCAGTATCAGGACGTGTGGACGCGGTCTCTGGTTTCTTGAACAGTTTGCGCTTCCTCGACGGAAGATCGAGCACGGACAAAAGGTTGAGTTGCGAGCGTTCCTGGGGCACGGCCAGTCCGGAGTCGGTGGTCGATTCAGCCGGCACTGCTGATGGACCATGAGCGATCGTGGGTTTTCGTGTGGGACGCTTATCGAAATGCAGATCGACCCACCGTCCATCTCGCGTCAGATAGCCAGAGACCTTGGTTTTGAAGAAGAGTCGCAGACGCTTCACGAGAGTCATGCTTCCGCCTTCTCAAGCAGGTCATTCAGTTGATGCAGGCGTGTGCTCTGGTGATGGCGTCCCGCCAAGATCGTCCCGCGCACATCGGACGATAGGTCTGGAGAGGCGAGGTCAATGTCGTAGTAATGAATGGATTTAGTGAGGGTGTCGCGAAGCTCGTAGGCCCGCAGAATGACGGGGCTTACTGAGAGGTGTTCGCGATTCGGGACTTCTTGAGATGATTGTCGAGTGCGACCTGCATACGATCCATCCGACTCTCCTCCATCTCTTCGAAGCGATTGCACACCTTCTGGTCGAGCGAGAGCCCCAATGGCGTCGAACGGTCCGCTCTTGTTGAACGGGTTCCCGGCAACGTCTTTTCGGCCTTGGTCCCGAAGATCAGCTTGTTCGCCTTCTTCAACATCGTTGTTATACCTCCTCCAATGCGCCACCCGTGGATCGCGCTTCATCACATCATAGGTCTTTTCCGGCTTATGGTCAACATTCTCGAAGATGTACCGTGGCGGGACGAACCGGCCATTGTCAGGATTTCTGAACCGATCTACTGCACGCGCACAGGCCTTCTCGATCGGCAGATCCGCCAGCATCACTGAGATTTCATACCCTAACTGGTGGAAGGTCTCGACAAGCTGACTGACCTTGCCCACATTGGCCCCAGTCATATCGAGCAGGAGATGATGGCCGGCATCGAGTGCCTGTGGGAGCAATTGCCCTTCCGCGATGTCACTGGACTCTTCATGCAACACACCGGCATTGCGCTTGTTATATTCCGGCAGCTTCTCCTTCACATCATCGGCGTTGATGATGGTGAACTCCACCCCTAACTCCTTGGCCGCAGGCCCGAGCGCCGTCGTCTTTCCTGACGCTGGACGGCCCATGAAAATCACCGCATGCGGGCGCTGACCCTCCTCCGGTACAGCTCGTGGATTGAGGAGCGATGCGACAATGCGTTCATGCAACCGCGCCCGCACCGGCTGGTACTCGCCACTCGCCATCTTGTAGAGCCTGTCGGTTGGCGTCCCGGCATCGACTTCTTCCATCGCCGCTTTAATGTCCGGCTCTTGCATGATCTGTTCGATCCATGCCGCGAGCTGCCCCTCTTCAGCCGGCGTGACCTTCTGCGGTTTCGGCTGTTCGGTGGTCTCGGGTCGTGGCGTCTCGTCTTGCGTGCCCTTCTTGCTCCCCTTCTTCGGGGTCTCCTTGGCCGGTCCACGCGGATGCTTCTCCTCAGGCCCAGCCTTGGCGCGCTTATCGTTATGCTCACGCACAATGGTGCCATCTGACCGCGTATAGGTCTTGACGTGAGACTTGCTGAAGATACGGCCAAACCACATCGCGAGATTCGATTGGAGAGATTTGAACAGGCTCACAGGTTCGTGAGGCGAAGGCATTCTCTTGTGCGTGATCCCTCTAGGCACGTGAACCGATGTCCGTGTATGAGACGGCGTCAGAGAGACGTTGTGATCTCTCGCATCAGTGTGACGAGGCCCCTTCACCAAAGCTTTCCCAAATATCAGCGTCATGGTCCCTCGATATCGTTCCCGTTATCTCGGCTTCTTTGCCAAATAGATCGTGAGCGTACCGGAATCCAGCGTCGGCACTTTCAGGCCTTTCAAACAGACCCTCTTCACATCGAAGTTGATCAATTGCCCAATAGTTTGCGCGTTGACACGCCCTTGCAGAAAGTTCCCATCGTTGCCATCTGCGATGACGAACCGATGCGCGGCGGTCGTGGGATTGTCCCACTCCACCTGATCAATATAGTGATCGTCGAGTAACACAAACCCCGGTCCGAACAGGGTCACGGTTACCACATCGCCCGCCCGAGTTGCTGTCAGCGCCATAATTTACCTCTCGATAAAGGGGTCAATGTTCTCTCGCACGTCACGGCATCTTGCTGAGATTCCGAATCTCGAAATCGACTTCATACGGCTTCTCTCGCGTGCCGTTCCAGACGAATCGAAACAGCGCACGATGCACTTCGATGAGCTTGGTGTCATCGGCTATCGCCGCGTCGAGAGGCTGCATGGACCAGGTGATTCTCCCCTCTTCGGAGATCGTCACATTGTTGGCATTCTTCACATTTTGCGCACTGCGCGCGTTCACGATGGCACCGGTATGAACCACTTGCACGGTCAACGTGGCGCTGTCGATCAGCGAGGCCGGAACGACAATCCCGGCACTGTCGCGCAACGTAAACGAGTAGTCCGGCGTTTCGCGTTCATCAATCTGATAGGTCGGTCTGTTGGCCATGCTTACACTAACCAGTTAGTAACTATACGCGGATTCGCGTCTTCTGTCTTGATTCGCAATTATATCACTGGTCATCGGCTTAACCCTGCATCGGAAATGCTGGATTGGTGCAACGTCTCCCCCGTGATGAGCAGACCATTCCCGACCACGCGCACCATGGACCCGTACAGCCGTTGATTTCCGCGTCCTGTGCCACCCAATGGCATGATGACTTTGATCGACAGCATCCGCGTCCTAGAGCTAGAGCGGATGGTGCCCGTCATCGGTAAGCGGTTCGAGACGGTCCCACCTACGATTCGTGCCGTGGCACGCACGGTTCCGGCCAGTGGGGCCTTGCTCAAGAGCGCAGCCCCTGGGACTCGTGCATGGCCCTTCGATATGCCGACTAACAGCGTTCGACTTGAAATTGTGGCTCCACGCAAACGCGCTGGACTACACACCGTGCCGATCAGTGGGAGCCGACTTCGTAGGAGTGCCCCTACACTACGTCCCGTTGCGCGAGTGACTCCGGCGATGGCGGAGGCCCCGCGGATGGTGGCCCCAGCCACACGCGCCACACTTCGGCTGGTTCCGGCGATCTGCACAGACCCTGAGCTCAGCGTGGCCCCAAGAACCCGTGAGGTCGCACGAGTCTTCTCCGCCGCGTGAATAGTGCGCAGATACCCGATCAGTCTTGTGTGGCCTCTAACCTTCCCAGCTAGCGGGGCAAGGAACGTGAAGCTGACTGTCGCGCATAACAGGATTGATGTCGACCGACAAGGGACAGCCGATGACGCAGTGGAGATCCCTGTTCCGCGTACCCGTGCCGATGACACACAGGATCCAGCAAGCAATGCGGTGGACCCAGACCTCAGTGTCGCCCCACGCACCCGAGACATGCCACAGATCGCCGCCGCCGCGTGGATGGTACGTAGTCGACCGATAAGTCTGGCGCTGCCTCGGATCGACCCATAGAACATGACCGCAGGGAGCGAGGTTGAGAGGACGGCTCCCCTGAGACGAGCGCATGACCGACTGGACGCAGCCGAAGACGCAACCGATAGCCCCGTTCCGCGCACTCTGGCGACCGATCGGCTGACTCCCGTGAGATGAACCGTAGGCCCAGACCTCAGTATGGCCCCAAGCAGACGCGACGACGCACCACTCGGAGCAACGGCATGCACCGTCTCAATCCTCCCCGTCAGTCGCCCACTACTTCGACTCCGACCCGTCAGCGGGAGGATGGATAGGAAGGTAATCGTGGCCCCTCGCATGCGCGCAGAGCCGCGTGAAGGGGTCGCGCGAGAGGACACCGATAGGCCTGTTGCCAAGGCCCTCGTCACTGACCGGCTCGATCCCTCCAGGAACACCGTCGAGCCAAACCTCAGTATGGCTCCACGCAGACGTGACGAGACATAGGCAGGAGCCACCGCATGCACCGTCGCAACCCTTCCCGTGATCCTGGCGCTGCCTCGGCTCTTCCCCGCTATCGGGAGGATGCTGGCAAAGGTAATCGTGGCCCCTCGCATGCGCGCAGAGCCGCGTGAAGGGGTCGCGCGAGAGGCGACGGAGATTCCTGTCGAAATAGCCCTCGATGTACCTCTGATATACCCAGAATAGGACGCATTGAGGATGAAGCCGAGCGCGGCCCCTCGCATCCTTGAGCAGGCGCGTGAGGGCTTAGCCGATGAGACCAGCGACAGGCCAGATACTCGCGTGCGAGCATGAGAACGGGTCGTCCCTTCAAGGGCCATAACAACGATACCCTACAAGAAGTATGCGCAGGCGCTCCACGCATATCAGCGAACCGTTGAGAAGCCGCTGATATGCGTGGACCTGATCCATTACTGCTGGACGACCAGAGCCCCGATGGCGAATTCTGGTGTGGCGTTCGTGGCAATCGTGACCGCTTTGTAGGGCATGAACAGCGCACAGCCACCCACGGTGATGTTCACCGCAGCACCCCCAGAGGTCAGTGAGAGAGAAAACACGTCCGCCGTCAGGCCAGCAGCCAGCACGAAGTAGGCCGTATTTTCGGCAAGGCCAGTGGGAAGAGGAGCGCCCGGTGCGGCCAAGACAAACACACGCTGATCCGTTTGCAGCCCGTGCGCAAAGGCCTCAATCGTGTCATTGACCAGTCCGGTTCCAAAGATTGGGGGATCGGTATCCAGCAGCCCGATGGCATGCAGGACCCCAGCCGACGACGCGGAATACACGCCCCATCCAATCATGTCCTGATTCGATCCCGTATTCTGCGGGAACGTGACGGCCGCAGAGTTGGCCTTCTGTCGTCCTCCGGCAGGAGTCGTGTTCCCCGCCGCACCATAAGTAATGGCTGGACGAGTGCCGTAGCCGGTATAGTTGGCCTCGGTCACGGTGCCAGCCCGCCAGTCGCTAATGGCCGTCAGGAGCCCCACAAATCCGCCCAATTGCCCGAGGCAGAGATCACGAAACGCTGTAGTGTACATGCTCGAATCCTCCTTGTGATGAATGAACAAACTAACCAGTTAGTATACGTATGGACGTGCGCAACCCTCTGTCTCCCGTGTTATGCCGCCTTAAATAACACCTTCACGAATGGATCATGCTGTGAACTCGCGACGGAATACTGCGTGTAGCTGGTGATATTGCGGTTCGAGAGGAAATCATTGGCATCAGCGTAGGCCTTCCCAAGAAACGCGTTGTCGATGTAGATCGCAGGGGTTCCCATGCCAGCCGCTTCACCGATGCTGAACCCATTCGGATGCGTGAGATCGACCGGCGCGGTGAATGCCACGGACGTATTCTCCACGACATTGAGCGATACGCCGCTCGCGTCATAGAGGCGGATGCGCCTGTCGTTGTTCGGCTGATCCCATGACGCATCGCAATAATAGGTGGTGTTGAGCTGGATGCCAGCGTACGCCCCGTCCAAGTCGATCTGACTGGCATCCTCCTCATTGATCCGTAAACGCAAATTGCCAGATCCGGACGCGCCGATCATATAAATTCCCATATTGTACAGATAACTACTGCCTCTGATACGGAGCATGGTTGCGCCAGCGGCCCACGTCTGTACGCGGAACAGAAAGCCCAATGATCCCACCAACGGGTTAATGATGGCCGTTTCTGCATCTAGCTTGAACGCATCGCCAGCCCCGAGAACCTGGAGTCCGTTGCTGCCGGCCAGTGCGGCGGTGGCATTGATCACCGCCGCACCATTCAGCGTGCCGACAGGATTGGTCCCAGGTAGATCGTCCACCGCGGAGAGCGTCAGTCCATTCAATCGAGAGTAAAATGAGATCGCCATTCTCGTCTCCTTGTCCTACCGCATGCGCAATTGTCGCACTGGCAACGGTGCAGGAACTATAATGGTCTCTTCGATGCCAATGACCTCATTGCCCGTGATATACGGGCCTGCATGCACCGCACCGCCATCATTCCCGCCCACACCATAGACACCAATGCCAAAGTTCCGTGCGGGCGATCCCCCTTGTAGATGGAAATCAAACGCACCGGGATTCACCAGCAGCGGATCTGCCGTGCTATAATTGACATCCAACCCGAGCGCACGCCACGCGGCGAAGTTGCCTGTGGCATAGCCATGGAAATTCGCCGCCACAGCCGGACTGCCGTTGATGTCTCGATACATGTTGTAATTGGCCGTGAACTGCTGTTCGGCGGGACTCCCCGCTGTCCAACTAGAATAGCCAATGCCACAGAGCTGTGAGATGTTGTTCTTGAACTCACAATTCAAGATGATCTTGTATGGAGAATAATCCCAGACCACCGAGCCGTCCGTGATGCCCGTGCCGGTGCCAGTCGGCCCGCCGCTGGCAGCAGAGATGCCTGCGGTCGTACAGACATAGATATTAACTCCGTTGTAGCGGCGATCTTCCAACACGTAGGCCGTGGATGCCGACCAATTTGCGGGAGCCGCTTCAACCAACTCAAACGCGGACTCAGAACAATTATAGGCGAGATTGTTGATGACCCGTGTACGATCAGGACCAAAGGCTCCGAGGTAGTACCCCGATGGACACCCATGCACGATATTCTGATGGACCAGGGTGATCTTAGTCGACTCGGTGCGAATGCCGATCTGCCGATTATCGTGGACGTAGTTGTAGCGGATGATGTTGTTCGACATGGTAAACCCGTCATGTCGTCCCTTCAGATAAATACCTAGTGACACATCATACACTTCGTTGTGCTCAATGATGTTGTCGCTCGCATCATAGGCGAGGATGCCACCGGCATTGAGCTTCGAACCGTGAATGCGGTTGTTCTTGATCGTGCAATGATCGATCTGTTCGAGTCCAACCAACCGATAATTTCCACCAAAGGCGCTCGCGGTGAAGGTCAAGTTGGTCAACGGTGAACCAGGATGCGGAGTGACATTCATCAGCGAGTGTGACGTGGCATCAGCGGTGATAGTATACGTGATACCGCCCGCCACAATGGTGCGGCCCTGCATGGCATAATACAAAAAGAACGTCGCCCATCCAGCGGTCGGCGTCACATTTCCATTTGTCGCAATATCGATGTGGCCTTCTTGCGGATGCTGATAGTTGTGATAGCCCGGCGCATTGCCCATGCCCTGCACCTCGCAGCGCAGCAGTTGACAATAGCTGGCATTGTACAGCACCACAGGTCCGGTATCTTCTTTGCTCCCGCCGTAGTGGTCATCGACGATAAAATTTTCCCAGATGATATTGTCTCGTCCGTTGCTCCCCACTGACGGGCCAAACACGTTCGCCACCAGGCGCACATACACGCTGCCGATGCCGAGAAACCGAATGGGACTGCCAATGGTGCCACTGTTAGCAGGACTCAGCGCCACATCCCAACGGCCTCCAGTTGGAGAGCCTGTTTCCCAGTACACACCAGCAGCCACTTCAACCGTATCTCCTGGCTGCGCGGCGGCTGCGGCGTTCGCGGCGTATACCGCGGATCCTCGTGAGGCACGACCGATGGTAGCCCATGGCGTAGCAGGATTCTGCGCCGTCACATAGCTGCGCGCATCATTTCCGGTGGCCACGTTGACGTAGAGGGTTGGCATGGACTAGACCTACCCCTCGCACACCGCAGACACGCCGTATGGCTGATTCACCGCGTTGACCAGTGGCACATCGAGCCAATGGTCGTATGTGCGCCCAATTTCCACCCAGCGCGAGCTGACCAGACGAGACACAATAAATTCACCCTGACAGGTGCCTGGAACCCATGCGATCGTCGCTTGCTGGACAGAGGGGTTCGGCGTCACGCTCATGGCGACAGGCTGCGCAGAGGTGGTGAGTTGGAGCTGTCGTGGCGAGATAGGAGCTAACGTATCCTTCACCCCATCGATATACGCGGGGTTGCTCGCGTTCCCTGCAAGATCGTACGCCAGGACATTGAGTCGATAGGCCCCGTCCGCCACAATCCCCAGCGCCGCACAGGTCGTACTCGTTGGGTGGCTGGTCGCGGTTTTCGGAATCGTGACCATGGGGAGCGTCGTGGATGACTGCACCGCAAAAGCGCGATACCCAGCGAGATCCGGTTCACTGTTTGGCAACCAGGCGAGCTGGCAGTTCGCTCCGATATACGTGGGCGCGGTCTGCGCCTCAGCCAATCCGGCGAAGGCCAGCAGAACCATTGCCACTGCGAAGAGATTTCTCAATACGCTTTTCATCATCTTTTTCCTTTCGTTTCGCGGCCATATTGCACAATTCACACTGCCCATTCTCGATGTTCTCCAGGAGCTCACGACCTGTGAGATGCCCACAACCAGGACATGGAACGTGAGACGACTGCTTGACCTGCTGACACGTACAAGTTGCGCAATGCGTCAATGCACTCCCGCCTTGTCCATCATCGCGTTACAGACCTTGAGCGTGTTCGCCACAAAGCCGTCTGCATAGCCCTGATAGCCCACGATGAGACGCCCCTCCTTGTCGTAGACCTCCACGACCGGGATATTGCTATCGTGGAGGACTACCGGTGCGGTCGTTGTCGATCTGCATCCGTTGGAGGCGATCAGCAGTAGACTGCATGACGCCACCCTCCACCACGGCATCGTGCGTCGTGAACGCATGATCAATCTCCTTTGCCTTCTTGGCTGGTTCGTTCGCCGCCTTGGATTCATCTCGAGCCTTCCACGCATAGGTGATCAGACCCACGAACGCCGTAATCAGTGCGACGAGTCCAGCCGCCTCCATCGCGTATTAGCTCCTCGATACTGTCGTCGCTAGTGGAGCCTTTTGAGTCAGTAGGTGTCCGCTCGCTCCCCCACCGGCCCCAAGGGCTGCAGCTACGTCAGGCGGCAAAAGGCCTGGGAAGAGCGCGGCCACGATGATTGCCAAGAGTCCACCCATAAACGTGGAAATACTTGCGGCCACCGGGGCGCTCAACTTCCCCATCAACGCTTGGATGGCCTGAGTGATATAGGAGCCAAAGAAGCTCAGTGCCACGGGAAAGACGCCAAGCAGGCCCGCAATCAGCCGATCGGCAAACGATTGCTTCGCAGGGTCCACGATATCGATGACAGCCGCCACCGTCGATGGTTCCGCCACAACGGGAGGCACACTGGTAATCGAATCAGGCCCAGAAGCCGCTCCCGGAGCGACCTCTTGTGCCAATGCAGACACACTGCCAAAGAGTGGGTCTCTGTCGGATATGGACAGCAGCGAGATCAAGGCCACCAAGATAACGGCACCCATGAGTTTACTGAACGTGCGCATAGCATCCCTCCGTGTAGATGAGTGGGGACCACTGCCCCTCAATATGCCCATCATAAACACACCAGTTAGTTAGAACGCTGAACTTGTTCATTGCGTCATCACCAACCGTCCAAAGGCCGAGGTATAGAGTCTCCCATCGGATATCCTGATGGCATCATTACCACTCAGAAACAGAAACTCAGCCTTCGTGATGGGGGCATTCGAGAACGGAATAGCCGCGGGAGCGGACACCAATGGTGAAGGCGTCACCTGAGCGAGCAGCTTGTCGACGGCTTCCCGTGTGATGGCTTCTAGCCGTTCTACCAGCCTGTCGCACACGCACGTCAGGCATTGAGATGGATTCCAGCACCCATGGGTACATACGCTCATGCGCGTCCAATCCGCTTCTTCTGATCGTCGGTGAGTTCGACATGTTTAACCCACGAACATTGACAGACGGGATGCGCTGGGATCGCAGGCACTAGCCGTTCGTCGTCGGTCCTGGGCTCCATTCCGTTCTCGGTGCGCTTCATCTTTGCAATAGACCGTCCGATATTCATGAGATGCTTGCCAGGCCAGACTTGCGTGGCGGGGTCCTTGTGTGGGGCCGAGGCTGAGACCACCGTAAACAACAGGCCGTTCTGACTCTGACAATACTGACAGGCCCCAGGATGCGAGGCCCAGCGCAAGACCTCTCCAACAGCACAGGCCATTAGAAATCCATCAGCGGCATTGATCGCCGTTTCGGTCACGGCAATTCTCCGCCAGTCCAAATTCAACGTGGCGAAATTATCGCTGAGAGACTGTTGCAGACTATGTACGTCATAGACGGGTCCCTGACGGTTAATCCGGCTCTTCTCTGCATCGACAATGATCTTCTGCATGGCCGATCGCGTGCTCGCCGCGAGAGTGGAGACCAGGCGAGACCCGGACGCTTGCGCCACTCGAATGCGTGCCTCATCGATCGAGGAGATCTGATAGATCCGCTTGGCTTCGGTGATGGTCTCCGGCAACATGTTCACCATCGTGTCCGCTTTGCCCGCTGTGATGGAGGCCAGGTCCTTCACGTCATGCCGAATGTACCCAGCCATGTACTGCTTGACCGATTGGCGCTTCACGCGGTTCGCCAGGAAGTCCACCGGCATATACCGCTGCATGAGGCAATCGATGATATCGAGATAATCCGTCATGGACAGCGATCCTGCTGGGGCGGACCGGATGCGCTGATCGAGCTCCCGACAATGCCCCTTCTCGTCTTCATCGCCCTTTGCCTTACGTAGAAGGGGTTTGAAAAGCTGTTGCATGGCCACATGTAAGATATGAATGGGGTCGCTAACCGCCTTCTCCGTCGATCGTTCAACCGCGTTCAGGAGTCGATCGGTGGGGTGATCGTTCCAAATCAGCGAGTCCTCGACTGACTTACAGAGGAGTTCAATCGCCTCATTGGTCTGGGATGGACCGATGTTCGAGAGGTCGACTTTCATGACGCGGTTGCCAGCATGCTGGCCGATTGGCCATGGTAGCGAAGCGCCCAACGCCATTGTGTCGGTTGGTGTGGACGGTCATACAGGGTCACGGAATGATCCATGAGCCATCGCGTGTGTTGGTCTGCCTCACTCCACTGCTTCGCCTGGCGAGCCCGTGCCCGTGCATCGACATGCTGTTGAATCGAGTGCAGGGTCGGATAGGTGCATGACGCGAACTGCAAGGCCCGCTGCTTTTTATTCTCCCGTCCGGCCTTGGCCCATCCTTCTCGTGATGCCCGTATCATCGTGCAACAGCAGGGCTTAGGTCCAAAGATCGAGGAGGACTCACCTAATCGTGACAGGCACTCGTGATAGTGTATCGGCTTCATGCTTCTCCCTTCTGCTGCATCATGTGTGTGAAATCGACTTTCATTCGATTACTGTCATTCCAGGAATATCTTGGGATTCGATGCCTGAACCAGTATGAAAGCCAACAGCAGACACCACACAGACCATCCGCGCCATTCGATCAGATAGACAGTGCCCGCCATCACGGAGAAGTCAAAAAGCAGCATTGCGCAATAGGCCAACATTCTCACGGCATCTCCCGAAAATTATCAGCAGGAATCCATCGACCATTGTGTTGCACGAGACAACCCTGTGCAGGACCCCAATCCTCTTTCGGCTTCACTTTCCGCACCAATGAGAGCGCAATGGCGAACGTGCCTCGTGGATTCTCACCCAATAACAGCCATGGCTTGCCATTGTCATCGAATCGATCTATCACCGTCGCCGGGCCGCACAATTCTCCCGTGCATGTATCCATGGGCTGCCAAATCACCTGATCTCCAGGAACGATCTTGCGTTGCGGCTTCTTCGAATCAGTCTTGTTGGCTTCCGGCATAGCCGCCTCGCTTCTTCATGCGCCAACACGTCCGTTCATGAATTTCCGCTCCGCGTTCTGTCTTGAAACGTCTCGTGCATCGATCACCCGTACAGAGCCATGGATGATCCTCGAGATACTTTCGCTCTCGCTCTTTATCTGCCTGTTTATTTTTACGCACACGTTCAACGGTGCTCTCCTTATGGATGGCATAGCGAGAATCCTGAAGGAGATCCCCGAGCGCAAATCCGACTTCCTTGAGCTGCTCAGTATTGGCCACGCCGTTCCATAACACCTCTGGTCCATCCGGACCAATGAAGGCCACGAGCACCGCATGCGCATCGGTGACCATGCCTCCGTTTGACAGATGTTGTGACAGGTCCATCAGCCACTTGACGAGCTTGGCTTTATTTCTGGCCCTGAATTCAGGAGAGCTTTGTGGATTGAGTTGAATAACGCCTGGAGATTCTACGTTCAACGTATCCCCTCGCTCACTTAATCACCTCATACGGCCGTATCCATCCCATTTCACGCATACGTTGCTCGCTGAGTGTTTCAACGGATTCATCGGTCTGTAACAGCATGATGCCGACAAACTTGATCTTGTTGGTTTTCAACCAGTGATTGATGCTCATCACAATGTCCATCGCTGGCTTGTCGCGTTGATCTATGCGGAGAACCAAGACATCCCCAGGCTTGATCTTCAGCCTAGTGAGCTTGACAGAGAAGTCTTTCTTGTCCGTGGTCACCTTCATAACAGCACACCTTGTGCCATGCGTCTGTCGGCGATATTGCAATACGATTCATCTTGCTCGATCCCCACGAAGCGAAACCCCTCCGCCTGCGCCGCCTTGCCCGTACTGCCTGATCCCATGAAGGGGTCCAATACGAGGCCACCTGGAGGCGTGACGAGCCTACAGAGATAGCGCATCAGATCAGTGGGTTTCACCGTGGGATGATGGTTCTTGGCAGAACGCTTGGTGCCGTCACTCTGAAAACTTCCAGGATTCTTCGTGCCATTGCTCCAGAGCAAGGGCTCCTTAGAGAGCTCTTCGCATCCTTTGTTCCGGTCTTCTCGACTCGCCTTCGAACAGTAGAAAAATCTGGCGGCACTGCCTGAGTCGAGCCGTCGCTCGCCTGGCTTCTTGAAACCCACCGCGCCTCTGTTCTCACTTTGTGCGCTCGATTCCTCGCCGCGTCCCATTCGCATCGCGCCATAGACGGACTGGGTTTCCCGCTGTTCGCTGTTGGTGCTTGCGTCGGCCAATTGTCCTGGGGAGTCCGGGAATTGTGCCAGCACCTCATCGCTGCCATCGTGGATGAGATTCGCCGGCCATCTGCCCAGGCCATTATTGCCGGTGACGACCGAGGCGTCACACTCATGGAACGGACGATGGTTCTGCCCGTTGAACGGCAGAGGAGGAGACCCTCTCCCATGCAGGGACTCACCGGTCTCGACTCGGCATCGATCGATGTTCAGCGCGCCGGTGCCATGCGTCAACACATTCTCCACCACGGTCCCGATCAGTGGCTTACGAGCGACGATAATCGGTTCCCAGGCTGGCTTGAGGCCAGTACCCCACTCCTTCCATTTTCCCGCGTCTTCCTGGCTTTTCATCGCCTTACCCACGTTCAACGATTTCGGATATCCCGAGCCAAACACCCACATGATCGTGTCTCGAATCTCCCATCCCGCGTCTTCGATCGCAGAGGCCAAGCGATGAAAAGTGCGCGTGCCACCGAAGACCAGGAGATGCGCCCCTGGCTTGGCCACACGAAGGGCTTCACTCGCCCACATCTCACACCACTCCTGAAACGCACGATTCGCGTGAGGCGTGCGATCGTATTTTCCCGCTTCTGCAGCCCGACTATTGTGTCCGCCGTTGATGCCCGCGCGTGGGTCGTCATCGTGATGATAGGTCCGACGCTTCTGCATCCTCTCCTCAATGTCTTCCCCGTCCCACGCCTTGCCCATAAACCGAATCCCATAGGGTGGATCGGTGACGATGCTCTCCACACTCTCCGCCTCCATCCCTGCCATCACTTCAAAGCAGTCTCCGTGATAGAGGGTCACGCCTGGGTGTTCGGAGAAGGGCGTCATGCCTGATATCGCTCCACGATCTCTTTCGCGCGTATCAGCGTCGTGACATCCTCGCTCAGCTTTTCGAGCGTGGCATCCAGAATCGTGAGGGCACTTCCGTCCACGGTGACTGAACTGGAAGATCGAGATGGAATAGATTGGCACGTCACCGGCACCACCGACCTCGTCGAATCTTCTTCATGCTTGGCTGCGGCCTTTCGTGCATGAAAGGCAAGCCGAGCCTCTTCCGACCATTTCCCCATCGTCTGTTCCTCCTGCTTCACGGGCGCGTCCAATTTTCCACGCCATCCACACAAACATTTGAGCCATGCTAATTGGCCGTCATTGAAGGTCTCGTCGAGTTCCGCCGTCGCGTCCATCAGGTTCGCGCTTTGACATTTGGGACACATCATAGAATTCTGGTTGCGGGGGCTGGATTCGAACCAACGACCTCCTGGTTATGGGCCAGGCGAGCTACCAACTGCTCCACCCCGCAATATCCCTTACTGCAACGTCGTGGTCAGCGACCAGTTGGCCATGGGTTCCTGTGTTCTCCGCCTCACGGTACGCCGACATTGCTTGCACCACGCGGTTTCTGGGCCGTAATAATTACAGACCTTCTGGCATCGCCGACACGGGCGCTGATCAATCCCCTTGCATCCCGGAGCCGTGGGCAGCAAGCCAGCCTCCACGCAGACGGCTGACCATGGCATCCCGACACGCTTCATCAGCTTCGTGGACGGCGAAAATGACCCCTCGCGCTGGTACGTGGTCCAGGTGATCCGCCGCCATCCAAGACGCGCCGCCACCGCCTTCAGATCATCCAGCAATATCGCTTTCGTGATCACCTCACGCACGGACACAGGCCGACGCCCCTGCTTGGCGTAGTAGTGCCCCAGATCTTTGTCGAGATGTCGCTGACACTTGGCACGTCCCACCACCGCGGGCTCGTTGCATCGACTGCAGAGCCCCAGCGCCCGATGCGTCTCTCGCCACAGCTTGAGGTATGCGCACCTGGACAGGCTCAGCTCACTCATCTGCACACCTTTATCGCCACCACGAACAACACAAGCAGGCATAATCCCAGCATGGCCACACAGGTCCATATCAGAATAGAGGCCTCGGAATAATGCGCTCCTGTCGGCAGGTGGTTCTTCATGACCATTTCTGCCCATGCACGCGCGTCAACATGACCATGCTGATGGCTTCTTCGAGATCTTCAGGCGTGCCATGGTTCTCAATGGTCATGTCGGGCGTCACGAGAGCTTGAGAGCTCTCAGAGCTATGCGTCCCTACCGGCGTGCCTGGCCTGTGTATCCGCCAGACCAAGCCATTGAGCTCACGCTTGATCGCCGTCGCCTCATTGGGATATCGACAATCCGAGAACACAATACGCTGGAGACCACTATTCTTCACGGCCTGTACGGCAAAATTGGCCCAAAAGTCCGAGCCGATCATGTTCCGTCCCCACTCGGTCCCCAGGGATTGCATGGCCTGACGTGGGCTCTTTCCGCAGAGGATGGGGTTCGGCACTTCTTTCAAGGGCCCTTCGATCTCGGCCTCGGTCAGCCCAATGGCCCGCATCATGTCCTTGAGCCATCTCGCGAACTTCATCTCCACAAATCCAAACTTGTGGACGAGAATCTGAGCCGCCGTCGACTTCCCTGAACCGATGTGGCCTTGCAGGGCGATAACAAGCATGCCGGTAACTCCTATATGATTCCACCGAACACGATCGTCTGTGAGGACTGACGGGCGAGAGAATTGGCATCCCCTCGCCCGTTCCTTTCATGGCAGGAAATAACGATGCCTTAGGCTTCGACTGGCGCGGGAGCGGATTCCACAGCATCCGGTGAGACTACCGGACGTTCGGCGTCTTCCGCAGCACCGAGACCGCCCTGGCTTTCAGCGGATGCACCCGCGAGATCATGCGTGCTCTCGCCCTCACCGACAACTGGCTCCTTCGTCGGCACCGTCTCTTCTGCAACTCCGTTCTGTCCCTCTTCCATACAATCCTCCCTCTGAGTGGTTGAAATAACTAACCGGTGTGTTAGTTTCTAGCCGATGTCGGTACATGTGGCAACCCATATTTAGCCTACGATTACAATTTCTTCGTCCACCGATTTATGGGCCATGCTGGAGAGGTCCTTGTCGCGTTCCTCCTGCTCAGGATTGTTGACCGTCTTCCCAGGCTCCCCGACTTCGCGAGACTCCCGATCCCCTCCGTCAACCTTCTTCGCCTCGATCTGTTTCGGCTTCGTGCCGTCTCGATCGCCTGACTCAATCACCTGTGCGTCCGTATCCTCGTCGTCTGGTTTCTCCTCGCTTGCGTCACCAGGTGCCCACTCTCCAGGCTGTTGACCGGCCATCGCCGCTTGCTGCAAGGCGGGATTGAGTGGCATCTCGCCCCATGGCTGGTCGGTCGGTTCCGTCCCATGTTTCTCACGCATCTCGTTTGCCGTGAGCGTGAGCTTATCGACTTCATGCGCCTTGTCCGCATCTCCGGGCTGAATCCCGACGAACTTCAGCACATAATCAGGGGTGATACGATGGAGGATATAGTTCGTGAGGGTGTCCTGGAAAAACGTCATGAGCGGTTCAAGGCCCGTATCCCGAGAGTCGGCCATCCGCTCCGCACGGTCTGACCCTGACAGGCTCGACTTGCCGGCAGAGAACGACTCAGAGTAGACCTCAGACGGGTCCATGCCATAGACCGAGCACACGATGGAGGTGAGCAGCACCATCCACTTTGAGAAATACATGTCCGTGAAGTCCACGCCAAATTTGGTGAACTGCGCGCCGCCTTCCTTCGTCTCGCTCGCCATGACGGGCAACGACCATTGGTTATTGACCCCGCGCACCATGCTATTCCATTGGGTTTTGAAGAATGCCAATTGCTTTTCGTCATAGGTCCCGAACAGGGTTAACATGCCTTTGGGGATCGCGTTACTGTCGAACCCCTTCAGGTTGTACGTGAGCGCGTTGAGATAGCCCGTCACGATCTTGATGATCATCTCCGGGGGCGCATACCCATAGCCGTAGTGCAGGATGTCCGTGCGAGGATTCTGGACGGCATAGACCAGCTCATCGGCGCGGTAATGGGTCATGGGCATCCCATTGACGATTTGCACCGCCATGACTTCATCATCGCCCATGTAGCCTTCTTCTGAGGCGAGATAGATTGTGCCAGCATCGACCGCGTGATAGGCGTCGATCATCTTCCCGTTGGCAGTTGGGACCGTTTCAATGGCCCACGCATCGAGCGTGAGAATATCCCGAATGCTCTTCGTCATGAAGGCACTGAGGTAGTCTCGCTTCATCTTGCGCATCTTGACGGGATTCGACTCCCATCCAGAATGGATGAGGAATTGCTCAAGGGCCGTTTCCTCTGGCCCCTTGCGCGGCGAGACGGTCCCCCTGGCATCGTTCTTCCGCACCTCAAAGTACACATCCCGCTTGGACTCAGCAGGCCTCAAGAATCGTGAGACCGTGCGAATCCGGCGCAGGATGATGGCATTGATGAGCGGCGTATTCTCCACGAGGGCGCGAAGGTGCGGCGCACCAAACTGGGACGGACGCTGCTTGTAGCCACCAGGGACCGCACCGAATGTGCCGTTCTCGTCGACCAGAATGGACTTGGGTTCGTGTGGCTGTGGAGGCGCGAAGGGACGGTTGGTGTTCGGAAAGATATTGGCGGTCTCAGAGTTCGCGGCCTTCAAGAGGGCCTCTTGCTGATACGTCTGCATCATGGTCTGGACGAGGTCCTGCACCTGGCTCTGTGGGGGCAGATCGGAACGAGTTGGCGCATACAGGCGTTGCACTTCAGCCCGCGCATCGATTCGTTCATCAGCCGGTGCCGTGGAATGGCTCGCCTGCCGCAAGAGTTCCTGTGAATTCATTCGTCCCTCTTCTCCATGAAGTCCATGCAGGCTCCTACGGGTGTGTCGGCATGTGTGATGAATTGCCTGGCCGTGCAGAACGTGCGTGCCCTGTCGAAATTATCACATGCCCCGCAGGTATCAGGCAGAACTTGCACCATCGGGATCATGCGGGCGTTGAATTGCGCCTCGACAGCGGCTTGATGTGGATCGAGTGTCGGCTTGGCTTGCTGCACATCGGGGACCGTCTTCGGTTTCACATCACCTCCCGTGGTGAACCACAGCTCGTTGGTACTCTTCCGTCGCTGGAACGCGGCCAGCGCATAGTTGAGGGCGTGCGCGAAGTGGGGATCGATGCCGATGTTTTCGAAGACCATGCGAAACTCTCCCGTCTCGATATCCCGCCCCGCTTCCGAATCCCGGCGCATGACCTTTGTGCGATGTTTGGCGAGTGAGCGCAGATGGTAGAACAGGCCTTCCTCTCCGGTATCCGGGTTGCCCATGCAGATATAGCTCATGCGCTTCATGCCTTTGGAGGTCACTTCCTGCACCAATCCTTGGGGGTGGGGGACCGCAATCCTTCGCAACACCCACTGCATGAGCATGAACTCCAGCGATTTGTACCGATCGAGCATGACATGGAACTCGAACTTGGATTCCGCCTTGGAGTGCTGCAAGGACTTGAGCTCTCCATCACGATCGCTCCAGCGCACCATATGCGTATTGTCGGTATAGTAGGCGAGGAACACCCGCTTCTTGAAGGCTTTGGCGAACCGTGTACTCTCGTTGTAGCTTGGGAGCGCGTCACAGACACAGACATCCACGTCAAACCGTTGCATCAGTTCAGCCAGCCCGGCAAATGGGTCATCTCCTTGCAGAATGGATAGATGCCGAATCTCGAACTTCCCCGCTGCCCCGACTCCGCCAATCACGACATGGTTATTGCCTCCACGCTGGTCAATTCCCATGACGGAGTTCGTCGCACTGGTCATCCAATGCAAGGACGGATCGATACAGGCCTCCGCCACCTCCTTCGGTACGAGAATGTTCTCCGGATCCACCCAGGGGAGTCCGAGGGTGGAGTTGTAGAACTCTTGTCGATCCGTCGCCGTCAACCACTTCTCCCAAATGCGTTTCGGCGTCATGGCCGGTGAGATGATTTGCGACACGGCAAAACCCACCGTGGACGACTCCGGCTGTTCTGGCACAAACGATCCAAGCTGCGGGTTCTGAATCCGGTAGTCACACTTCGGACAGCGATAGAACACCTCGCCATTCGACTCCCCGACACAGTTGGGCCAGACATCCGCCAGGACCAAGCCCCCCTTACAGCGACAGATGCTGTGCCACTTGTTCATGGTGGACTTCTTGAAAAAGGCGTCAATCGTCGTATCCGGATAGCCCGCCGTCGAGATCTTGAAATTAAGCGGATAATAAGCATGACTCACCCGCTCTTCGGCGCGTTCGATATCCTTCATGAGCATGCGCCGGACTTCATCGAAGAAGATCCCGCCCATGGGAATGGCTTCGGTCGAGGTCTTGCCGCCCATGTAGCTAAAGAAGATCGTCGATTCCCCAAACGTTCGTACACGCTTGCGGTCTTCGGCTTTCATGCCTTTGATTTTTTTGACCGCTGTGCTGAGCGACGAGAGCGAGGGATTGCTGTGAATCATGGGCTGGAAGCGATCGGAGCTGAAGATGTCGGCCATGTCGCGGTCCGGCAGGAAATATCCAAACTTCTCACCCCAGAACTTGGCGGCTGAGAAAATGAGCGCCACCATGATGGTGATCGTTTTCCCCACCTGTGCGCCGGTCATGAGCGTGAAATTGTAGCCGTGCGGATGGCGGCGCTTGTCGAACGTAATCGATTGATAGATCGGGACGAGGTAGGGATGTCGTTCGAAGTCGAGCGGATGCTTATCCGCCTGCAACGGGAATTTCCTTACAAACTCCCACATGGAGTCCGGCAAGTCTCGAATGATGGCAGGAACGGGCTGCGCGACGTGTGCCGCCTGATCAAGCGCCTGCAGGAGATGCTTGGCCAGTAAAGATCGCTGCCAATTCCCCCCGGATCGCTGTAAGTGTGTCTGGATTGCTGACATGTTTGACAATGGCCTGCATGATGGCCTCAGAAAAGTCCGTGAGGTCGGTGAGAGAGAAGGTGATCTTCTGCCCCTCTTCCATATCGTGTTTGCGCTTGGCCACACGACTGATTTGCTCAATGCAGTCTGAGATCATCTGCAAGGGCTCGACCATCGTTTCGCCTATCATCACCGCGCCCTTTTCAGACCCGTCCTCGTTGGTCCCGTGCTTCTTCTCTAGCCGCATGAGCACGGTGCGCAGATAGGCCAATTCATCCATCAACGAATTGGGATGTGGAGCCTTGAGTAGGTCCTGGTACGTTTCTTGATAGTCCGCGGGAATGACTTTGGAGTACAGCCCGTGCTTGATCTTATTATTGCCCCCATGCGTCCGACATCGGCCACTCCCCTTATGGTCCGTGCCCCAGCCCGCGACCCGTGGACACGGCTTGCCGGTCGACCTCGAAATTCCCCCACAAATGGGCTTATACGAAACACGTTTCCCTCCACGATTCTCTTTTTTCTTCGTGGCAGGTTCCGATACAGGAGGTTTAGATGGAGTCTTTGGTTGCATGGGTGATCCTGAATTACTTTGTCTTGTCGATAGCCCCTGACGCCACCATGAATGTGGCAATCAGGTTCTTGCCGCGATACTTCCCGAGCTGAAAGGCTTCCTGCGTTTGCGCATCCGAGAAGGCTAATTGAATCTTACCGCCCCCCAATGAATCGAGCCGTATACATGACGTACCCTCCAGCCGCACCAAGAGTTGCACGTACTCAGGGAGGATTGGTTTCTCTGGTTTCTCTGGCTCAGACTTCGGCTCTTCCCATGGTGGCGCTTCCTCTACGTCCGGAGCCGCCCCGACGACAGGCTTAACTGATTGATCTGTAAGGAGATTCATCGAATATACCCCCTCAAAATGCCCTACTCGACGCCAATGCGCCATAACTGATTGATTTAGAATGCCTTTTTCTGTGCATGCTTGCATGGTGGACTCGGAGCAAGGGCAAATCCCCAGTTCGATAGCTCTTCCTCGATCTCTCGCACCATGATCTTGCTACAGCCTCGCATCGACAACAGCTCAACCCGTGATCGTGAGACTAAGCCTTCGAAGGTGATTACCCCATAGCGTTGCATGACCGATTGGGTGCGCATGGAGAGCGAGAGAAAATGAAACGGGGAACGATCGGCCAATGCCGTTCGAATGATGCGTTTGATACTGTGTAAGGCTGCCAGACGCACATCAGGGGTGTCGAGTTCCTCGTCTCGAATAGAAACGGGCGAATACGCCTCGCCCTCCGTGCTGACCTCGAACAGACTGAGCCCGTTGCCAGACGCCGAGCCGGGTACGATAGCGACCATCCACTGCCTCCATGTTGATTGTGTGTTCAATGCGCGAAAGATACGGCGCATACCGTTTCCGCAGATAGCGACGGCAGGCCTCTGGCGGCATCCCCAGATTGGCACAGCACCACTCGTATGACAGAGGAAACTCCTCTGAGAGACCGTCGAAAAACCACTGATAGGCATCCAGCATAGCCCGCACCACATACCGCGACCAAAAGGGTTCGCGCATGTCCCGCCCTCGCGGTCCGGTCAAATCCTGTCCGGCAATGAGAATCACGTCGATGAGTGCCCAACGATAGGGGAGGTTTTCGGGGTCTTCGTCTGGATGCTCGTAGTTCGCGAGCAGCTTCTGCATCCCTGTTAATCTAGCCATGCACACCCACGTGGTTGGTTAACTTCTCCCGGCATTTCCGGCACAGCACCTCTTCTGGGTTCTTCGTCATGGCTTAAACTGTTCAAATTCCTTGAGCGCCTTGAGTGCGTCTCCTGGCTCACCAAATATGATCGACTGAATGGCTGTCGAGTACGCCTCATTGAGGCGATCATTGCGGCGGCTACACTCTTTCGCCTGCTCTGCCTCCCACTGTTTCACAATCCGCTTGGCAGTGGCGACCGGCTGAGGTAGCGTGCTCTTCCTAGAGCACAACTCACCGTATTTTCGGCTATTCAGCTTCGACAGCCGATCCTTCAGATACTTCGTCTGTTCACGGTTCATGACCTTATCCCTTCCTCGCGTGCTGAAACTCCGACGCTTCCCGCTCATTCACGATTCGTAGACTGTGTTCGTACTGCGCAATCGAGTCCATGGACACGCCAAATCGCCCTTTTGATCGCAGACCCCGTGGATTGGGCATGATGAGCCAGACGCGATGGAGCACCTTCTGATTCAACAGCCGATAGATCATGCTCCGGTGCATGGCTAATCGTTCCGCGGCTTGCTTGACGGTGATCCAAGGTTCGTTCGCCTTCATGCACGTCCTTTTATCGATGTCTCGCTCGACATATTCAAATTATATGTCTTGACGGCGCACAGACTCTCATCCATGCGCCGTCCGATGAGGTCTACTGCAATACCCGCTTCGCTTCTTTCCCCGGCGCAATGTCAGCCACCTTCACCTTTTTGGCGTGCTTGGCTTGATAGTCCTCCACCCGCCCGATCAGCAGTTCAATCCCCTGAAGTTGATCATTCGCGGCTCCCAGCCTCGTGCATTCCTCGCTATAGAATCTCAATGTGGCTGGCAACGCCTTATCCTTCGCGAGGAACAACACGGAGTCCTGCTCCGTGTGCTTCGCCTTCGTGATGGCCTGCACCGCCTGAATCTTGTACTTCTTGTCGATCATCGCCATGAGTCCCTCCTGGTAAATAAGTCGGCTGTCCCTCAACCGACTGGTGAAGCGCCTGGCACATGAACAAGGCGCGAATAATCGCCATACAACTCGTATCCGCGTAGGCACTGATGCGTGTGTCCGAAGGATCTTCTCCAACACACATTGGATACAGAATGCACACCGAACGCTTATGCACTTCATGCTTGTCGTTGTGGAGCCATGGCATGCCGGTCGGCATTTCCTGAACCCGGACCAGCCACCCGCGCGAGCGAAAATGTTCGACGATCCTCCAGGCCGCATCGTAGGATCGAGAGAACGCCTGCGCGACATCGCCAGGCACCACGAGATCTCCCAACGCTTCTGCCACTACGAGATCCGTCGCCGGTCCTGGAGTCAGTTTCATCAGTTGGTCACGCGTCATGGTTTCAAGCCTATCCCTTCGCGGTCATCATAAAAGACCTTCCCACATGTACATGCCAGATGGGCTATTCGTGTGCCGTTCTTCGTTCCGCAGTAGCCATTGACTTTCACTGCCGGCAAAGAGGCGTTTTGGTACCGCCAGACGTGCCACCAACGCAGCCATCGCGCCCGCAACAAGCTCATGCGAGTGTTGTTCATACGGCTCCCTGGCGTCCACGAATGGTTCGAGTCTCAATGATGCCGATGAGCTCCGGACACTGCTCCATGAGATCACGCGCCAAATACGCACGAAAGTTGTTGTTGATGCGATAGCCTTCCTCGTCCTTGCCCATGGTCATCTTCGCTTCCCAGCGAATGCGTTCCGTCAAGAGACTGATGGAGAATCGTTTTCCACAGTGCAGCGCCTCTTTGGCAAAGCGCACATAGAGGTCGTAGGCCTTCTGGTTGCTGTCTCGCCACTTCCGATAGGCTCGCTCAAGCTCGTTCCTGATTGTGGGTTGTACATCAACAGGGGCTTCTATCATGCGCATCAGCCTCCTTGCCTTCAGGACATGCCGGTGGGTGACTCGCCAGGTTCAGGGCATCAATGATCGCTAGTTCTCGCTCGGCTTCCACGGACAGTCGTTTCGAGGACTCGGCCAGATGGCGCAAGGTCTCACGACCATTGACCAGCGCCCCATTCCGAACCATCTGTACGGCTTTGCCGATCTCTTCGATATCCCACGCCCGACGAATGGAGACGCCAGATGCCCGCTCGAACGTGCGAATCATCGTTTCGAGGGCCTCGATATTTTTCTGAACTCCCTCCGCCGTTTTGCACCCGCGTTCGTACCCCATCTTGTCAGCCGCGTCCTTCGCTTTCTCAATGATGGCATTGTCCGTCGAATACGCCTGCACCTTGCGCAGCATCGCCGCGAGCATCAATCGGTCCATGGGCTTCGCCTCGAGCTTCGGCGCAGCCACCTTCACCAACAACCCGCGGGCTCCCGTGACCATCAGGCCCCAGGTCTTCGGCAATTCTCCCTCTTTGACAATATCCCGATCCGCCACCGCCACCCACCACCGGTCGCAATACGCGAAGATGTCCTCCGCCTTCTGCGGGGCCTTCATCTCGCGCAGCCAATCGGCACGCGAAGTCTTGATTTCAAACCCTTCCAACTCCAACCCGCGACTGGGCCAGAGCCCCATCACCATCGCATCGGCTGTGCGCGCGGACCGCGTGAAACCCGTGCCGTTTCGCACTTGCGGCAGCACGGCATACGACTCCGGTGCATAGCGCGCCTTGATCAGTTCCAATATCTCGGCTTCGGTCATGATCGAGCTCCGTCATACCCCGTCTTCAACCAGGACTCCAACTGAGAGACCCGTTTCTTTAATTGCGTCATCGTGGCCGTATCGATCCATCCGCCCGTCCGCTTGTGCAGTTCGAGATTCACGGCCCGATGGTCCAATCCGAATTGCTTGGAGACTCGTCCCACCAATCGGCGATGCGTCTCCCGTAACTGCCCTTTTACTTCATGCAAGGGTTCGGCAGGATCAGGGAACGGGACAGGAGGCGACGGCGGTACATCGACCCCGATGGTAAACACCGCCTGAGCGATACCGGCCAACGCCAGATAGGCGCTCGGGCTCGCATCCGACATGATCCAGATGACCGGCGTACCGGGATCCTCCTCAGGAGTGGGCACGTAGTGATCCCGCTCAGCCTCGATCGCCATGGCATATTCCACGAGCGTGGGATCATGGGGAATGTAGAGATAGGCCTGTTGCCGGCGACCGTGCTCCGCTTGCATCCGCACGAAGCGCCCGACAACCTGACGGAAATACATCTCCGTCATCACATTGGTGGCATAGATACCCACCCGTAAGCGTGGAATATCGACGCCTTCACTGACCATGTTGACGGCGACCATCCACCGATCACCGCTACTCGCAAACTGCTTAATGATGTGAGAGGCAGCCGGTTCATCACTGATGGCAATCCTCGGCTGTCTCCCAGTCTTTTCCAGGATCAAGGCCGCAACTTGATGGGCATGGGCCTGATTCATGGCCACTACCAGCCCTCCCGCATCGCGTGCCCCTTGCTCTCGTATCGTCGAGAGTTGACGGTCTGCATCGCTGATGACCACGCCCAACCAATCTCGGTGCATGATGGCGGTCTTGAGCCGCTCACGCATGTGGACGGGATTGAGCAGATCTCCAAACGTGGCAGCGTTGACTTCGTATCCGTCTGAGGAACGCCAGGACAATTGTCCTTCGTAGGCAGGGAATAGAATGCGCCGACAGACCCCGTCTCTCAGCGCCTCTCCATAGCCATAGGTAAAGTCTGGCACACTGCGTTGCTCTTCATAGCGTACATACGGAATGGGATTGTCATCCGATCGGAATGGGGTCCCGGACGTGGCCAATCGTTTGACCGCCGATGCAAAGGCCATCCTGAGCCCTTCGCCCCATCCCTTGCCGTCTCCGGCGTGGTGGATTTCATCGAACACGACCGCCGTGCGCTTCTCTTGGCACAGCCTCGCATAGAGCGCCGGAGCCATACAGACCTGTTGATAGCTGACCACGATGCCGTGATAGTCGCGCGCTTCAACAGTTTGATCGTTCGAAAAGGTGGGGTCCAAATTGAGGGACGCGGAGGCCGCTCTGGCCCATTGGCCTTTGAGGTGATTGGTGGGACACACCACAATGACACGCTGGATGATCCGCCGATCCAACCACTCACGGACGACCCGAACCGAGAGCTTCGTCTTGCCAGCTCCCGGCGTGGCCACCGCTAAGAAGTCTATGGATTCAGATTGTGTGATCGCCTCGAAGGCCTGCACTTGCCAGGCACGGAGGGTGTGATGCATGAGTACTGATGGCGCGTGTTGGAGCGTGGAAGACATGAACTCCTTCTTCATACTAACCGGTGTGTTAGTTTCTAGCCGATGTCGGTACATGTGGCAACCCATATCTCTACTATTTCTTCGATCAACCGCTGTGTGCGTTCGACTTCAACATCTCCATATCTATTTCCGTCTGAATATCCTCCATCAGGCAATGCCCGTCACAATCGGCTTCATCATAAAATACGGTGGTTTCCTGAGCGGATGGGCATTTGAGTATGAGCGCATAGGCGGCTCGCAGTAAGACCACTTTCCTATCGAGGCTCATGGGCGAGTCTCCTGCAATTCCTCGATCCATTCCTTGACCTCCTTCGCCCACGGCTCCACTTGGGAGGCGAGGTAGAAATCTTCATCGTCATTGCCCTCGCGAATAATCTTATTGATCGTATACCGCACCCACGTCTCAGGCCCCTTGGCGTCACTCGGTTGGTTGGTCATAACTCCTCCTCTTCTTCTTGTTCCGCCAATGCCTCACTCAACTCAGTACCCTCGATGTGATCGTAGGCTAATTCAGCCATGCGCCAGCATGCCTGTTCTTGAGGGTGAGTGGCCGTATCGAAGCGAAACCCAACAGGCACGACATAACCCAGCTGTGCGTAGAACTTACGAGCTAATTGGTTTGCTTCCTTCATGGTGTCTCGCACGTCCCCTCCTTGTCCCTCTGGGCCTGCTGGCGCAGCGACGAAGCCTTACATTGCCAATGTCCCTCTTCCAGGCTGGAGTGGTAAAATCCGCTCAGGCCATCCCAATTTTCCTCCACGGGCGATCCGTGTGCGCAATCCTCGCACGCCAGTGGTATCGCCCGCTCCATCCCGCTCTGTTCTCCGCGCTGTTCGGCCTTGGTGAGGGCGATGGCAATAGTATAAACCCTATCGGCATACGTGATTCCTGGCTTGTTAATAGACAATTCTGCCCATAATGCCCTCGCCGCCTGCTGTGTGTCCGTCATCATGTCCCCTTTCGCTGCAAGCCGTTCTCTGCTGCCCATTTATCAAGCCGCTTCCGTGCTTTGTCGCGCTCCCCATCCGTGATGATGCCGTGGATGATGAGCATGGAAATGGCGTCACTCAGCTTCTCTGACAGCTTCAATGCGGCCTGTGCGTTCGTCATGGATGCACCTTGTGAAAGCAATGTGCCCATACAATCACTTCTGGGTCATAGCCAACGGTGGGGTGAATACCGTTCCATATTTCAATCAGTTCTTGGGGATTGGCGCATCCTTCCTGCATGAACGCATCCGAGACCACGTACCCTAGGCGACAGCGAAACACATGCGTCAGGAGAAAGTTTTCCCCGAAGGCGAGGAACGTATCGCCATGCTTCCCCATTCGCTTTGATCGACACGTCATCACCTTCGTGCCCTCTCGCATTGGCTTACTAAAGAACGGTCTGAATGGTATGATGATTTCGCTCATGCCTTCTCCTTCGCCTGGCGAATCGCCTGGGCCGGTCGTCCGCAATGTTCGCACTCATCGCCATCTACAAAATTACCGTGTTCATCCCAGCTCACTCGGCCATATCCAGTACCAGAACACGCACCACATTTTTCACGCACGATCCCCGCCGCCCGCTCCATGCCGCGCTGTTCAGCCTGGGTGAGGAATTGTACGGCAATCTCAAGGTCCGTGTCGTACTGTGTGCTCGCCACGGCATCAGGTAAATTATCCAGATACGGCATGGGTAAACTTGCCAGCAACCGTATCGCCGCCTGCTGTGTGTCGCTCATCGTGTCCCTTCTACGTAATCCCGTGAATACGGAATATTCTGCGGAAATAAGACTGCGCTCTTGTCAAATCGAGGCTCCCGCTTTGCTGTCGCTCTCGGCCATTCCCCCTTGCGCTTTCCATACGCATCCCAATATCCACGCACCGCAATGTAACGAGCTTTCGCACTTGTTGGAGCGAACACAATGCAGCTCATATCGTTCAGGTCAATGCTCCACGCTACACGGTTACTACCATCGCTCATCCCTTCCCTCCCTTTGCCATTGCGTCCAGCGCGTCGAGAATATCTTGGCATTGCGCCTGTCGACATAGCCAGCCCGACCGCGTGGCACCGTGTCCTCTTGGTCGTGGTTGTTCGGATTGATTTCAACGAGTACGTCTTGTAGTGCCTTGAGTTGTGCCTCGACCTCCTTCGCCCACGGCTCAGGACCCGTCGCGTTTCCGCACAACGCTTCATCTGCTGCAGCCTCGTTCGCCTCGTCTGGATAATGCTCAATACTCATTTCGTATTCTCCTTCGCTAAATTATCCCTGAGCACATCGGCAATACGTTGATACTGCAGTGCCGCCCACGATTCCACCTGTGCCTTTACATCGTGCTCCGTTTTACCCGTAAATGTCCCCTGGCAAATATTTTCATAGTTCCCATCTATCCCCAACAACTGAATGGAGGCGTTGGCTGACGGCTCAATGTATAGACGTGCCTCATTCCCGTTCCACCACTGCTCATCTTCGGTTAAGTCGATGTATAGTTTCGGCATAAACTCCAGCCTTCTTCGTCATGGATGGACCTCTTGCAATAGAGCCAGACATTTCTTACGTGATCGAGCCATTCGTCCGTGCATGCTGTATATACTTCAGCACCTTTATCTTCTTGGCCTCAATCAGACTCCTGTCAAACGGCAGAATGTACAACACCTCATCGTGCAGCATCTCGATGACGCCCATTAAATCGTGCAACTCGGCGCGAATCTGCTCACGGTTGAACTTTCCGGTTGAATCCCACGCATGGGAATAACCATGGATGCCGAACCGAAGCGCCTTCGATGTGGCCTTGATAACCTCTGATGACTCTTCAATCAAACACGTCAGTAAATGCTCCTGCTGGGTCATAGCTTCCCCTCCCACAGATAGAGCAACACGCCGTGTAATCCGTGCGACCAATCGAGATTCGCCATCCAATAAGACGCCAATACGATGGCAATGAACTTTAGTACAAACTGCACATACAAGATGATCTCAATTTTCCGTTTCACATCATCAACGAAGCTCATAGCTTCCTCCCTGGAAATTCTCTGACACGCAGATCCTCAGACCACTCGGCCATGTCGCCGCCCTTCTTGTCCTTCACATGAATACCGCCACAGTCGTCCATCACGGACGTCGCGCCTGACGCGGACCATTCCTGTGCTGCCTGGCTGCCTTCAACGACAAACGGCTTCGCTCCCAACTGCTTCACAAACACCGGCACGCCCGCCTTCTGGCACTGATCCCTGATCGAGCGAATCCAGCTCACATCGCATGGCCGAGCACCAGGACCGCTCTCACCGCCGACGATGACCCAATTGAGTCGTCCTAGCCGCGCGAAGGAATTCCGGTCGTCAAATCGCAATCCGTCAAATCTATCGCTCTGAGGATCGCCCTGCTCACGCCAACCTGGAGGCCAGGGAACACTAAAATCCACCGACCCCAGCAACGGCTCAGCCGAGACGAACCGCACCGCAGCAGGCGTCTCCAGCAACAAGGGAATCCGCTCATCGGCCGTCGCTTGGTTTTCGACGGAGACACCGAGCCAGACGTTGGGGAGCGGCCATGGAGCCCACGTAACTTTAGACAAAGGCTCTAAGACTTCGCGGGCACAATAGGCACAGAGCACCGACTCAGCGGAATACTCGTCCACCTTCGGCCAGGCGCCGCCATGCTTGACGAGCGAAGTTGTCAGTCCTCCGCGCTTCGACTCGATCCATCTAAACCACTGTCGCATCCGCTCTGGCCGCTTGGTTAGCACTTGAAATGTGTGTTGCGGTGCCGCAGCCATCACGCCGAACACCGCCGCAATAAACTTGTCGTGCACCTCCTCATGAAAGAGATCGCTCATCGAGTTCACGAAGATCCGTCGCGGTTTCTTCCAGTGCAGCGGCGCGTCGAGCGCCTCTGGGACCAACTTGATTTTCCCCGTCCATCGAGGCCCATAGGTCAACCCTTCATAGGGCTGACCTGGACCGCTGAACCGGTGCGCCTGCTTCATGGCGTAACAGTTCTGACAGCCCGCGCTCACCATCGAGCAGCCCCTGATAGGGTTCCAGACTCGGTCAGTCCACTCAATCGCAGTGGTCGAACTCATACCGGTACGTTCTCCTTTCCGACCAGCGCATCGTCATATTGCTGGATGCCCCAAGCAATGGCATAGCAGCACCAGGTGAAGCTGAAGGTGTACTCGGTCAGATCCCATTCCCAGGAATCAGGGAAATGGTCCATCAGCGCAGTCTTGAATGCCACTTCTCCATCGTCTAAGCTGCCGGAGACCTCGTCGTAAATCTCGGCGCGTTCCTCGCTGGTACTGTCGCGGCGCATCTCCTTCAACGCCTCTCGCAATCGCTGCTCGGCCAGATCACGGTCGTATTCCTGGATCTTTCCAGTCTTGTCATACGCCAACACCTTCTCTGCCCAATACCCTTGATTGATGAATAAGGTCTGCCCGTTCCGAGGCTGCAAGCGGTCCGTCCTGAAGAACTCAAACATATCCCTGATCCGGCTAAACACATAGGTACCCATGTCGCCCGTGTAGCAGAGGTGCCCAGGCCAGGTGATGAGGTCAAACTGTTCGTTCCTCGTCCCTGGTCTCCCAAACCGCACATGCCGATATCCACCCTCGTCACGGAGCACCGTCATGATGTGCTCGCCCACCCGTTGTAAGAATTCTTTCTCCGTAGACTTACCCATGCACCACCTCCACAGGCTGCGCGTAGAACGCCTGCACCGCCAGTCGATAATCGCGCTCTAAATACCGTTCGTAGATCTGCTTCATCAGGTATGTCATGTCCGCATCAATATTGAATTTGTTACGTTCGCC
Organism: Nitrospirota bacterium; assembly: GCA_030645475.1. Taxonomy (NCBI): domain Bacteria; kingdom Pseudomonadati; phylum Nitrospirota; species Nitrospirota bacterium. The sequence goes on along the minus strand of JAUSMA010000065.1, from coordinate 6,525 downwards.
AGTGCCGTCGCATTCATCGCAGTGCTCGTTCGGTTCCCATTTATCAGCACATTCCATGCACTCAGTATCGATCTCTGGGCGTAAAGGCTCTTCCAGTTCCGTGTTGCGCTTTCGCCAGGCCTTGAAGTCAAGAAACATCGGTTCAACCGGTGGATTCATGATTGCACCTCCCTATTGATCAGCGTGGAGATCATGCGACACACTCACTCGACAGCCTCTCAGAGGCCCAATTAGCCGAGACCAATGCCTGCGCCGGTGGAGGCGACACACTGTTACCAATTTTGGCAACCTGGCTGGTATTCGATCCAGTGAGAATGTAGTCATCGGGAAAGCCTTGGCCTTTGGCTAACTCACGCGGGGTCAGCATCCGCATGCCAATATCCACGATCACATAGGTCTGTCCTTCGATCTCGACCGTCACCACTCCGAAATGATCCTTACTCGTGGCAGTGTGCATCGGCTCTTCAATCGATTGGCCGATCGCCGTCCCGAAGTACTTGATGAGGAAGCTGTAGACCAGAAAGGCATGATTCCCTCCCGCAGTTGCGGTAAACATGGGCTCATCCATTCCAGACCATTGCTTGGCACCATGATTCATATGAATCAAATTGGCCGTGACAACTTGGTTCTGCGTTCCTCGTGCTGTCGTCGTGGGCAAGGGTGTATCCACGCTGACGCCGACCACTCCGCCATAATGTTTGGCGAGATAGGCGGCTACCACAGAGGTGTGTCCGTTCTGTGACTCTGATGGACCCAGCTGGTCGACCGTCTGCCCAACACTCCCCCCGTAGTATCGATGGAGGAATGCCGCGATCAGTCCTTGCTTCGAACCACCGGCCACGACCGTTCCCATCGGCTTGAACATATTCAGTTGCCGTGGAGATTGGCCAGGACGTTCTCCGTATCCTGTCTGGATTAACGTGGGAGCGATGGCATCGGTCTTCCGTTTGCACTTTTCCAGAACGGGCATGACCACCCCATACGCATCTCTGGCAGCCGTGAGCGTACAGAGCGGTCTGTCGATCGACTGACCTCTAAAGTGCTTCCAGCCATGATTGCAGCACACGATGAATGGTCGCGGGTTATCGACCACATAGCGTTTGATCCCAAGCGCGATTCGACGCATGGTTTTATCCGCCAGTGGCTTCTTCCGTTCAAATATCGACGGACACGGGAGCGACCAATCAATGCACTCTGCCGCAGTCCGCCATGGAAGCAGGCCATGCTGATGCGCCTTCTTCGGATCACCATGGGTCTGCTTTGGCCAGACGATTGCACAGCCATCTCTCCTGGCAATCAGAAAGAGTCTCCGTCGATGGGTCGGCGCGCCATAGTCCGCCGCGTTCAAGACTCGCCATTGCAGATCGTAGCCCAGGTTTCTCAGCCGTCCGGTGAAGCGTTTGAAGGTGAGTCCAGACCGATCCGGATCCGGCATCAGATCGTCTGTTTTCTTGAGGGTACTCGCATCACAGTGGGGACAGGCTCGACGTTGCCGCGCGAGAGTCGCTTGCCCTTCGGTGCCTTTCCACGTGCATTCCTGACACTGCCAACGAGGCACGAGCGGTCCCCACTGTTCGAACTCCCGCACGTTTTCAAGAATGATCAGCCGTGGACTCGATTGCTCCGCCCACTTCGCGACCACCCAGGCCAGGCTTCTGATCTTCTTCTCGACTGGCTTGCCACCTTTCGCCCGAGAGAAGTGCTTACAGTCAGGACTGGCCCAGAGCAACCCAACCGGTTTTCCGCCTGTCACCTCGCGTGGGGACAACTTCCATACGTCCTCAATGTAATGCGTCGTCGTGGGGTGATTCGCCTTGTGCATGGTGATGGCGGCCGCATCATGGTTGATTGCAATATCCGGATGTCTTCCTAACGCCCAGGTGATACCGAGAGAGGCCCCTCCTCCACCCGCGAAACTATCAATAATCAATTCGTCCACGTGATCTCCTTATCCCACCAGTTCTTCGGCGAGTCTCAATTCTGATCGTCCAGCAGCATGGACATAGTTCAACGCTACTAACTTCCCAAATGCCGAGGAGACGGGACCGCTCGAGGCGTACTGTGTCGCCGTCAGAATGGCGGACTTGGTCACGGCATGTGGATAGGCATCGGCAATACACCGAAGGAGCTTCTTCTCCATGGTGGAGAGCTTGTGCCCATTCAGCAGGTGATGAAGCAGCGCGCTCTTGGTGGGAAGCGGTTCATAGTCGCCAAGCGCCTGCAGGCCGGCACTCGTAATCATCATCCGGCCACCACCCATCGAGACCCATCCAAGCGAGATCATCTGTGCGAAGGTGCTGGATACCGGACCACTCGAACGGTAGTCCGCATGGATAAGGATTTGCCCCTTGGTCAGCCCGTCAGGATGCTGGGCCAAGACGGTCAGCATCGTGCGCGCCATTTTGGAGAGGCTTTCGCTTGAGGATTCATGCGCATTCATGCGCATAGTTGGCATCTTGGGAACATTTGTCGTGGGAGGCCGAGGAGCCTCTGCGTGTGTCTGTATAGGTCTCGCCTGGCTCTGACGTGGAGGGGTTCCGGAGCTCTTCACCACATCTTTCAAATAGCCAAGCTCGGTCAGCACCACTTGTTGCGCTCCAGCGAACTGATGATACTGATTGGCGAGACGATCGAGACCTTTTTCAAGCCTCTCCAAATCCTTTGGCGTAATGACCGGCACCTCTTTTATTTCCACCTGAGTCGGTTGCGCCCTTGCTTCGAGCACCCGGATCTTGGCGCTCAATACATCGTTCTGTTTGGCATGCTCCGCCAGTTGCTTCCGCAGTTCTTTCGGGTTGTCGGCCTTGGCCTTCTCAATCGTCGCGGCCATTTGCCGCTTCAATGCCTCAAGATCAACGTCCGCCACCTGCTTCGGTTCAATCGCCTTGACGCCGGGCTTCGGCGTCGCGCCCGAGTCAAAGGTCTCGATCGGCAGCACATGCACGCGGTCAAAGATGCCCTCGATCGTCGGCCATCCGGGAGACCAGATCCAGGCATCACCGACCGGCAAGGAGGGAAGCGAGGCCATCAGCGTCTTACATTGCTCCGGTGTGCCATGGACATCGATCCAGGCCTTCATCGCCGCCAAATCTTGCGGGGCGATCGTGCGCAATGCGACCAGCACCTGAGCTTGTGTCAGTACATTCTTATTCAGCACCGCCGACCGTTGTGTGACGAGCACACAGCCAATCCCGCGTTGCCCTCCACGGCGCACGATGTCTTCAGCCGCCCCGAGCATGCGCTCTTCCCCATGCTGTGGCTTCTGCGGAGCAATGGCGTCCGCCTCATCAATCACCAGCATCATGGGCGTCCGATAACATTCGCGCGCCTTCATCCGATACAAGTTCTCCAAGAAGTCCGTCATGAACTTTGCCACTTCGTTTTTACGGAACATGGAAAGGTCCAGGACCAGACTGACGCGCTCTTCGACAACCAACTTGGCAACAATCTCCCCACTGGTCGGCTCCAACGGCACATCGCCATGCTCACCTCCTACGATGGTCACCGGCAGGCCAGGCCCTATACCACTCGATGCGGATCGAATCCCCCACTGATCGCCTTTCGGATCCACAATGACGATCTGCTGATGTGCCTTAAAAAGCTGCTCAGCAAGCCGCCGCATGGTGTAACTCTTCCCCGCCCTCCGTTTGGCGAGGATGGCAACCGTTTGCGTCACGACTTCAAGTGGCAACGAGAGATCATTAGCGAGTTTCAATTTGTGCATGACATTTCCCATCCTCCATCACCGCCTCATTCCAGGCTTTCAATGCCGCTCAATCTTTCGACACCTGCACGTTGTACCGTTTCATGATTTCAGTCTCGACGTACCCAGGCATTCCTTGATCTGACAGCTTCCCATAGGACACACCTGACAGGTGCGTCCACGAGCAAACCTCTGCCTCAATGTCTTGATTCGCAGCCCGCCACTCTTCAAATGTCATGATGTACATGGCCTGACCTATCGCATCTTTTTCAGGTTGTCCGCCTGAGTCGCACCCGCTTCAATGTCTTCAAAGAAGATTGGAATTGTCGCTTTCAGTTTCAACAAGAGCGGATCAATCACCTGACGCATTTGCGGATGCGCCTCGCGCGTGCTCCGCATCAGGAGATAATGCCGCCAGTTTCGAAGATTACAGGTCATCGCGATCTTGCTACCAAGAGCATTCGGGAACACCGACCTCGCTTCTTGTGCGGTCCAGCCCTTCGCGATCAATCTCTGGTAGCCGTCTTCACACGCTTCAATCGCAATCTTCCAGTCAGGGTCCTGTTCCAAGTCTTGCGGTCTCGGATAGATAAAACTCGGTGACATTTTCTTCGCATAGTTCACAAAGCGTGTGGACTCTTGCGTATAGGAGGCGAGCCGATGTCGAACAATTTCATGCGTGATGCCACGGTCGACATAGAACGTGACGGAAAGAGAGGCATGCTCCACGACAGACCAATCGCCTTTATTCAAGACGACGGCGCGGAGAAATCTATCCCATGATATCGCGGTCTGAGCCTCTTCAGATCGGTGAGAAATTCTCGCGTAGTGTTCCACCTTCCGCACTAGTCTGATCCCGTCCACTTCGGTAAATTCTTCCTGCTTATCTGGATCTGCCCCATCGTTATAAATTTCCCAATACGGTTCTACGACGTTCATGCCGTCCCTCCTCACCACCATTTGTTGACACCACCACGTGACACTTGCTGCAAGCTGAACAGGTAAAGACAGGTACACGAGATCTCCATCGCTCGTCTGTTTCCGTTGATGATGGCCATCTCGATACTTGCCCGATAATGCTGAAACGTCAGCTGACACCGGATCTGTTTAGGCGCGTGACGCACAATTGGCGCGACCACGTCCCACATGTGTAACCAACTGAGGCGATGCACGACCTGCCTTAGCACCATGGCTGTTCTTCTCCGGCTCCGTCTGGGTTCTCGCCGGAAGGCGCGCCACCGTCCGCCTGTCCCTCTTTTGGTTTTCCTCGAAACTTCACTTCCTGGCAATGCAGGACATGCTTGCTCTTCTTCTGTCCGTCCATCTCCCAGCGTTCCTGCTTCAACCTCGCATTCACCAGCATCACGCCTTGACCCTTGACGAGATATTGCGCGCAGGTCTCTCCGTGCTTCCCGAACACCACGACATCAATAAAGCAAACCTCTTCCTTCTTCTCGTCGCCAGACTTCCACTGACGATTGTTCGCGACGGTAAATGAACACACGGGCGTCCCTTTATCCGTGTACCGCAACTCTGGGTTTCTGGTCAGATTCCCCTCCAAGACCGTCGAGCTCACTTGATCCATAGCGTGCGTCCTTCCAATCGAATTAAAATGGGTGTTGCGTCCACAGCCCTGTCGTAGGATGCAAAAACATGATCCGAAGCGGAATGGGATATTTCTCCTGCACCCATTTCAGCTTCACTCTCGAATCGTCCTCGATATGCACCTTGTCCAGGTTCTTCCAAAAAACTTTTACCTCATGGAACTCCATGGAGTAGTCGTCGAGAAACACTGTAAAATCGATATCGATAAACGTGGTATCGGCCAGGCGCACCTTGAACGATTCGAAATGCCACTCACGCACATTCGGTTGGTTCGTGAGATGGTCGGCATACCGCGCCTCGTTGGGATTCATTTTCCCAGGCTCACGTCGAGGCGCGCCTTTGACGACGCCGGCAGCCGTCACGATCGTCCGCTTGAAATTGGCAAACCGTCCGTACATCGAGGTGGCGGATCGTCGCATTACCATCCCTCACAGTAGATAAACTCGTCTTCCGTCAGGCTTTTCAATTCAAGATGTGGCAACTTGTGCCGACATCGCTTACAGAACTTGATGAATCGACGATCAGGACTGTTCCATTCGTGCTCACACAGCGGACAGGTGACAGGCCCCGGAACAGTCGGAGCGGCATCTGGTCGTTTCCGCTCCGCTCGCTCACGGAGTTTCCTGTCGGGAACCGGTGGAACAATCGTGCTGTTCATGCAATCCCTCCTCACTACGTTCGAGACCGTTAATCGAATCCGTACTTCTTCGGGTCTCCATACACTTGCTTCCATTGCCCTCTCGCAATCGGATCTGTACGAGGAGGAGGGGCGCTCGGACGATTGGTCAGTTGCGGAACGCCGGTGACAATCTCATCTTTCCATCGCTTCTGATTCAGCCACGTCATGGGAGCCGGGATAAAACTTCCTCCGTCCTTGCGCCACTGCTCGCTCTGCGCCAGTACGGCCAGTTTTTCAAGCATCAATTGAACGGTCTCTTGATCTGGCTTATGGGTGGTGAACCATTTCTCCACCGCTCCCATTCCCACCTTGCGGATATTCGACGGGAATGCGTCCCAGACCCTCTTGGCATCCGATACGGTGACGGCCTGAACGCACGCGCCAGAATTTTCCGGTGTAGTTGGTAAGGTTGGTGGGGTCTGGTTAGGTTGGTTAGGTTGGTTAGGTTGGTTAGGTTGGTTAGGTTGGTTAGGTTGGTTAGGTTGGTTAGGTTGGTTAGGTTGGTTAGGTTGGTTAGGTTGGTTAGGTTGGTTAGGTT
>JAUSMA010000064.1 GCA_030645475.1 Nitrospirota bacterium | reverse complement strand
CGTGAAGCGTATCTCGTTGAGGATAAGAGCGTATGGCTAGTGGCTTATAGCTGGTAGCAAAGACGCCCACTCTCCATTTCTGACCATACGCTATTGGCTATACGCCATATGCTCTTTTCTTTGGACGAGATACGAACGACGTTTCACGCGCAAGCGCATTTGTCCGTCGTATGAATCACCACCCCGTTACGCCCGCAACCCTTGGCTTCGTAGAGTGCGGCATCGGCTGCGGCCATCCATTCGGGCACCGTACCGATTGTTTTGTCCGGGATCTGTGCAATGCCCACGCTGACCGTGATCCTCACCGATTCACCGTCCACGCCGAATACATGATGTTCGATCTGATACCGCAGCCGTTCTGCGAGCACCGAGGCGCGGGTGAGATCGGTATGGGGCAGCACAATCCCGAACTCTTCGCCTCCGTACCGGCCCACTGAATCGGTATCCCGCACGGCTTCCTGCATGACCGTCGCAATCTCCGTCAAAACCCGATCGCCTCCCACATGCCCGAACAGATCGTTCACCTGCTTAAAGTGATCCACATCGACTAAGATCAGACAGGCGGATGCACGGTAGCGCGTGCCTGCTTTGAGTTCTCGCGAGAGGACTTCTTCGAGTGCCCGCCGGTTCAGGAGTCCGGTTAAACCATCGCGCGAGGCCAATTCCTGCATCTGCTGATGGATGGCGGCATTGTGGAGTGCCAGCGACAGCGACGTGGCGACCATGGACAACAATTGGAGTTCGGATTCCGAGAAGGTGCCCTGCTGCCGCTCGACATACAAGAGCCCCTGGCTTTTAGGCGAAAAGGTCAGCGGGATGGTCATCTGCGCAGGCCGTTCGGACGCCGGGAGACCGCTCGACCATCGAAGCACCTGTGTATGGGCCTGAGAAACCGGAGCGGCCTGCGCATTGAATCGGCTGAGGAGATGCGCGCGCACTCGTTGTTCTTGAGCCTCGTAGGCCGTCGTTCGAGACCATGTCCAGACACGATGGGGATCCGGCCTGCCGAGTCCGATGACATCCACCGGGACGAGCCCGGCAAGGCCGTTGAACAGGGACCGTGCAATGGACTCGCTATTCAAGGGGCCCGCCAAAGCTTGCGTCAGGTGATTGAGCAGCGACAGCTTGATATTCCATTGCCGAAGGACATCCCGCTCACCCGCCAAGGAGGCGTTCACCTGTGCGAGTTGTCCGGAAAGATCGCGCACGGCCTGAAACGCCTGACGATTGATGAGCCCCTTCTGCAAGGCATCAAGCACTCGTATGACGGGTACGGGAACCGTCAGATAGTCGAATGCGCCGTCCCGCAGGCATCGCGCCACCTGTTCGGCGCCGAGGTCCGGTCCCATCAAGATCACACAGGCGTCGCTTTGCACAGCGGCCAATCGGTTCAACAGCTCAAAGGCCGGCTCAGGCGCGGTAGTCACCTCGCAGAAAATCGCATCGGGCGATGTGGATTCGATTGCGGCGAGAAGCGCCGCTGGTCCGGTGAATCGGCAGACTTGATTTCCCGATGCTTCGAGACGTGTCCAGACAGTTTTGCGCTGAAAGGCGGCACGGCCCGCGACGAACAGGCAGGGCCGTCGATCCTTTTCCTTGGGGGGCGTGGAGGCGCGACCGGGAATGGGATCGGCGTAGTCGGAACTTGCCTGCCTGTTCATATCGGACGCTCCTTGTCCTGTTGATGAAATCCTCCCGATATCGGCTCCATTCGGGATGGCTCTTTCTGCGCTCTCGCTTCCGGCGAGATCGACACCCGATCCTCTACCTCTGCAACGTCCTTGTCTTCGTGAGATGACTGGCTCGTCGGTACCTGTAAGATCCGCTGATAGGTGCGAACCAGGTTATGGATCTGGCTGAATTCAATGCCCATGGTTATTCCTACGTCTTTCGTGAAGCGTCGTTCGTATCTCGTCCAAAGAAAAGAGCATATGGCGTATAGCCAATAGCGTATGGTCAGAAATGGAGAGTGGGCGTCTTTGCTACCAGCTATAAGCCACTAGCCATACGCTCTTATCCTCAACGAGATACGCTTCACG